>DASTKM010000363.1:0-14226 GCA_035715885.1 Rubrobacter sp. | reverse complement strand
ATAGGAAGCGGCCACATGCGGGCAAGCGCGGCCGTGGTTCGTGGTGTGGATATCCTCGACCCCGAGAGGACCTGCTCGATCGTGGACTTCCCCCACGAAGTCTCGCCTGGCGTCGAGCGTCTGCTGCGAGACGCGTATCTGGAGGCCCTAAAGCTGTGGCCCACGGCGTACGGGAAGCTCTATGAGTCTTCGGGCACGGGCCAGCCAGGCTCGTACGTGAACTACCTGCGGTCGGCAGGACTCAAGACCCTGGAGCGCCTGGTGTCGAGCACCGACGCGAAGGCCCTTGTAGCCCCTCACTTCTACGGTGCCGGGGTTCTCGGATCATACAAAGAGCAGAACCCGGGGATGTTCAGCGCCGTCGTGCTGACGGACTACGTGCCGCACCCGATCGGGGTGCCTTTGAACCTAGATCTCTACGTCGTCGCCGACGATGTGGCGGCCGAAGACGTGGCGAAGCTCGGCGTGTCCGAGGAGCAGATCCATCCGACAGGTATCCCTATAGACCCCATCTTCGAAGCACCGGCCGACCCTGGCCCGGCCCGCAGGGAGATCCTGAACCTGGACGATGATGACCTTCCCGTGGTGCTCGTTATGGGCGGAGGCCTCGGCGGAGGGGACCTGGAAGAGTCCGTATCGTTGCTGCTTCAGGCCAGTGAGGCTATGCACCTCGTCGTGCTCTGCGGGTCTAACGAACGTTCCCGTACAAGGCTGGAGCGCCTCGCGGAACGTGGAGGACACAAGGCCACCTTCCTTGCTTTCACGGATCGGGTAAGGGAGCTGATGGCCGCAGGCGCTGTGCTCGTCACCAAACCGGGCGGCATGAGCTGCACAGAGGCCCTCGCTTCGAGGCTGCCTCAGGTTCTCTACCATCCTATCCCCGGTCAGGAAGAGGACAACGCGGCGGCGATAGTCCGCTACGGTGCCGGGGTCATGGTCCGTGATACGTCGCAGCTCCTGGGCCAGGCGCTCAAGATCCTGACCAGCGCGGATCACAGGCACAATATGGTCCAGGCGGCGGAAGCCGCCCACAGGCCACACTCGGCGCGTTCGGCCGCCTCCCTTGTACTGGCTGGCCTGCCGTGAGACATCCCTGCGCCTGGACTGTCGTCGCCACCACCGCCGTCTGTGGCGCGGCCCTCGCGGGTCTACGGACCGCAACAGGCCGCCCGGTACGTTCCGTACCTACCCTGGCCGCGGCAGGGGCCTCGATGGCGGCCGGCGGGTTTATGGCCTACGAATGGCTCACGCCCCGCTCCTGGCTCTACGGCCCTGTCTTCTGGCACGCTCGTACAAATGAGCGGGTGGTCGCCCTGACCTTCGACGACGGCCCTTGTCATCCCTACACGGGGCACCTGCTCGAGATCCTGAACCGCGAAGGCATCAGGGCAACCTTCTTCCAGGTAGGCAAGAATGTCATGCGCGAGCCGAACCTCGCCGCCGAAGTCGCTTCCCAACACGAGGTCGGCAACCACACGTTCACCCACCCGCACCTCGCGTGGAGCCGGCCTAGGATGGTCAGGGAAGAGATGCTCCGTGGCCAGGAGGCCATCCACGGAGCCACGGGCACTCTACCGCAACTCTTCCGCGTCCCCCACGGCCGGTATGGTCCACAGGTGATCTCCGTGGCCGAGGAGCTAGGGATGAGGTGTGTGGGCTGGTCGGTAATGGCCTGGGATTGGTACCGTCCTCCTAAGGACATGATCCAACGCCGCATATTGCATGGCGTTGGTCCAGGCGGTGTAACCTTGCTCCACGACGGCCAGGACACAGACGCTTTCCCCAAGGCCGACCGTTCCCACACCGTAGCGGCCGTCTCCGACATCATCAGCGGCCTCAAGGCGAGCGGGTACGGCTTTCTCACCCTCCCCGAGCTGATGGACCTCGATGCGCGCGAGCACCAGCCTGGCTGACTACGAACTCGTACTCGTTGGAGAGTGGTCCCTCCTCCCCGAAAAGCGTTAGCCTGAGTACGGCTGGCCCCGAAGTAGAAAGCGTAGCCACCGCTTCCCCGATCCTTACTACAGAATCTTTCGGTACTGTTGTCTCTCCTCCACCGTGGGCCGCGCTCGATCCCCCTAGGAAAAGTTCCCAGCTCCAATCTACTATCCCCAACTCCCGTGAAAGGTCATTGATAACGAAAAGAGGCAGGGAGATCCTGTCGCCGACGCTGTAGCGCTCCTTCGGGTATTCGGCACAGATCAGGACCGGCCTCATCGCATCAAGGAGCGTTTCGTAGGCTATCTTGGGCCTGCGCCGCCAGTCCACGACGGACCAGGACACTGCTGGAGCGGGATCGTTGAGCATAAAGGCGAAGGTCCCCCCCGTCGGCCTGTACTTGCGTCGCCGGAATAGCTCCGTGGCGTGTTTCAGGACCTCGGCCTGATAACGCTGGCTCTCGCGCAAGAAAGTTGCACGATCTCCCCTCCAGGGGACGTAGCGGGTTATGCGCTGCACCTGGAGGCGGTAGTTCAGGGAGAGGACGCTCCAGTCGGGCCGCGTCCCCGAGGGCCAGATCTCTTCGAGAGATTCGGGATCGGGCAGCGCCTGCGCCCCGTACTCCGTCGGCAGCCGCGGGAATCCTGGGAAGACCTTCACGACCCGCTCCAGGTCCCTGAATTTCCCGTAGTACCAGCCGAAGTAGAGGTGGTTTGTCGTGAGGGGATGGCCCGCCGCGTCAATTACGGGTCTGGAGTCGTCCTCCTCCGAGATGGCACGCACCACCGCAGGGTCGAGAACCCGACGCTGCCAGAGCATCCATCGCGGGGAGAGCACCTCGGCGGCGGTGCGCAGGAGACCGAGAGGGCTCCATTTCTCGGGGGGCGCCACAAAGAAAGGTTCGTCGTGCGCCAGATAGATTCCCACGGAAGCATTGCCGCGCAGGATTCGCGCCATCTCCCCTGCCTGGGTGACGGCGGGCCCGAGTATGCTCCGCCTGTGGGTCCACTGCAGAGGAAAATCCTGAACCACGAGAAGCCCGAGCTCGTCGCAGGCCTCGTAGAATTCTCGGTCCGACACGTGGGCGTGGACCCTGACGGCGTTCATGCCGGCTTCACGCACCAGTGAGGCGTCCGCGCGCAGAAGCTCCTCGGTTGCCCTTGCAGGGTATGCGTCCGAGGGCAGGTAGTTGATCCCGCGCAGGAAGATACGCTCCCCGTTGAGGTAGACTTTCCAGTCCCGCAACTCCACGGTACTGGCACCGAAACGCGTTCGCTCTTCTGCCCCTGCACACCATAGCACCAGCTCGTAGAGTGGCTGTTCGCCCCTGTCCCACGTCGACCATACCCTTACGTCAGGCACGCGGAAGCCGATCTCCAAGCGGTTCTCACCCCCCTCGACCTGGACCTCCCTCTCGAACTCGACATCCGGGGCCGAAAAGCCCAGCGGGCGTACCCGTCCAACCAGCCTGGCGCGCGCGTTATACCTGGAGTAAAGGTCTACATGCGCCACGCCACGCCCGGAGTGGTCGGCCGCAGCCCCGAGCGAGCGGATGCGCACCTCTCCATCTACAACGACTGTAACCTCTCTGAAGATGCCACCTGGGTTGATGTGGGGGGCCATACCGTCCCAGCGGGCCCATACGCCTCCGACGGTCTTACGGTCGTTCTCATCTGATTCTTCGGGGCTGCAAACCTCTACGAGCAGTTCGTTCTCACCGGCGCTGACGACCACGTCGGTGATATCGAACTCGAACGCGGAGAAGTATCCTTCATGTTCGCCCAGGTAGACGCCGTTGAGCCAGACCCGCGCCGCGTAGTAAACGCCCTCGAACCTGAGGGAGAGCATCGTCCCCTCAGTGGGCCTTTGCTGTGCGAACCTGCACCGGTACAATACGATCCCCTCATAAGTTGCGAAGGCGTCTTCGAGCTGCCAATGCCAGGGAACGCGTATGGGAGTCCAGGCCCGTCTTATTCCTGCCGCTTCTCTGGCGCTTCCGAGTGGGGCCGCGATGGGTAGGGCTTCCCAATCCTCCAGGGTTCGCGAACTCGTAGATCGCATCAGAACAGCGTACCACTTCCGAAAGTACCACAATGCTTGGGCCGCCGGCCGCTGCCAGATGAACGTGGGGTATAACCTTCGGGTTCCGGAGGAGGTCCCCGTTACCGACGAAAGGGCTGTGCCGTACGCTACTCCCTCTCGATGCGGTCTAACGTCTCCCCTTTCGCCGCCGACTGGTCTGATGTTGGCAAGCCCACGTCTGGTGGAAGCTCGAGCCTGAGGTCCCCTTCGTGGTCGATGTAGAGCTCGCCACGAACCAGCTTACATCCGAGCACGTGACCACCGGCACTCCTGTCCGCGGTAATGAAGTGGAAGTGGTAGCCGGAGACATTCAAACCCTGCGCGTAGTCGGGAAACCGGAAGCCGACGAGACTACCCGAGACATCGTGAAGCTCGAAGGTGGGCTGGTCTTTGACGACCTCTACGAGGGGTGGGTAGGGCTTGCGTTGGCGGGGCACGCTGCGCGTCTTGACGCACTCGAAGCTCCCATCCACCCGGATAGCGGCGCATACTGCTCCCCCACCGATAACCCCGTCCACGTAATCACAAAGGCCCTCGAAGCCCATCGGTATGGAGAGCGTCAGGGAGACGTCAGGCTCGAAGAGCGTCACTACGGCGAAAGGGGTCCTCGCCTTTCCGTCGACGGCATAAGCCCGCCCATCCGCCCTTACCTGGTAGAAGGTGCCGTCCAGGCAGATCATCTCGCCGTCGAGCGCGTCGAACGTGCCCAGGCCGAAATCTCCATTACCCTCGAGTTCGGCGAAGCTGACGTCGCCCTCGTATTTTCCCTCCAACAGGGCATCGATGGTCGAAGTCTGGAACAGCGTGTGGTGGAGGTGCTCGTCACCACTGAAGTCCCGCTCCCTGAGGTACTCGACATGCAGCGCACCCACCAACGCGGTATCGATAGGCATCAGACTCCCCCCGCCTCGTAAGGATCGTTAGTTGGACTTGATTGTAGTAGCGTCGTAGCATCGGTTCAAAGATGTCGACGACCTCAGGAGAGAGGATGGATCTGGAGACCAACAGCGCCGGAAAGCAGGAAATCTTGGCGTCAGGAGTACACGGGAGAATGCTCGTCGCGCGAACCTGGTTCGGGCGAACCCGCAAGGAGGTTGCGGACGAGTACCTCCGGTACAACTACGAAAACGGAGTCCTCGAGGTCGAGAAGAAGCCGGGTTGCCTCGGTATGCAGCAGTTCCGGAAGATGCATGGCGACGTCGCGGAGTTCACCACCATCTCGTACTGGTCCTCGATGGAAGCTATGGAGGCCGCGCACAGCGGCGATCTGCGCCCGTCGCACCTGGAGAAGGACCCAGACTACCTGCTCGAGCTTCCCGAGTCCGTCGAGGTGAGCGAACTCCACGTCAACGACTGGCAGTTGAGCACATAGTCTTGACGGCGGATACGAAGTCGACCGGGAGGTCGGGACGTGGCGGGATGCTGAGGGCGGCCATTCGACCCTGGTCCGAGCGTGACTCCTTGAAGTCACCTTGACTCTGGCCTACCTGCGAGAATGCTCTCGGCTCGATATCTTGCGGGAGTACATCCTGCGCATCTTCGCCCTGCTGCCGCACCCTTGCATGCTGCACCAGCGACGGCTGCTGTTCTTGCTCTCGTCGTAGAAGAGGAGATCGCGGCGGCGAGCCTGTAGCGTTATTCTGGGGCGAAGACGGCCAGAAGTTCTTCGGGCGAGAGTAAAGTCTCCTCCAGCCCCAGCAGCTTCCCGAGCCGGGTGACGGCCGGGGGCTCCACATGGGTACGGGCCAAAGTCTCTTCTCTGCCGAAGACCGTCCTGGGGTCATCGTCCAGCAACACCCGTCCCTGATAGAGGGCTATAACTCTGTCAGCGTGCCGGGCGGCAAACATCACGTCGTGGGTCACGACGACCACAAGCTTCCCTTGCTGCACCAGTTGGCCTACCAGTTGGCCCAGCAGTTCGATCCCCTCCGCATCCTGTCCTCCCGTCGGTTCGTCCAGGACCACGACCGGGGTGTTCATGGCGATCACGGACGCGGTCGCTACCCGTTTACGCTCAGGCACTCCAAGGTCGTGAGGCTTCTTCTCTGGGACCGCTTCCAGCCCCATGAGGTCCATTGCGAAAGCGACCATACGCTTCGCTTCCTCGGGACCCGCGCCCACGTTGTCCGGTCCGAAGCGCACCTCTTCCTCCACCGTGCTCCTGAAGAGCTGATCGTCCGGGTTCTGGAAGGCCAGCCCCACCTCTCTGGCGAGCTCGGCGACCCTGTACTCCCGCGTGTCCTTGCCCCGGACCAGCACGCGCCCCCGAGTCGGCCTTAGCAAGCCGTTGAGATGCTTGGCGAAGGTCGTCTTGCCGGCCCCGTTCTGTCCGACGATACAGACGCATCCCTCGTCCAGACTCAACGAGACACCGCGTATCGCGGACACCCCGGTAGGATAGTCGTAGTGTACATCCTCGAAGACGAGTTCTTTACTACTCTCCACCTTCGAATGGCGCGAAGTCCTTCCCGCGGCGATGGTCTCGGCAGAACCTGGAGTGTCTATCGAGGACAGCTCATTGGCGGCTTGTTCGACGGTGAGGGGCAGCGGAGGATTCGAAGGGATGCGTCCCGCTGCCCTTAGCTTACGGCTGATCTCGAGGACATCGGGGATCAGGATGGGGTATCTGGCCTCCGCAGCCTCGAGTAGGACCTCCCGCGGTTCTCCGTCCCACTTTATCTCGCCCTTGTCTATAACCATCAGCCGGTCGGAGCGTATCGCCAGGTGGTCGAGGTCCTGGCTGACGACGATGAGGGTATTGCCTCTAGTGTGCATGTCCGAGATGACATCGAAGACCTCCTCGACACCGAGGGGGTCCAACTGCGAGGTAGGCTCGTCCAGGATGAAGACCTCAGGCTGGACCGCGATGATCGAAGCCAGCGCCAGCCTTTGAGATTGTCCCCCTGAGAGCTGTTGGGGATGGCGGTCCTTCAGATCTTCCATGCCTACCTGGGTGAGGCTCTTCTCTGCCCGCAGGCGTATCTGCTCGCGCGCCAGACCCATGTTCTCAAGGGCGAAGGCCGCTTCCTCCAGCACCGTGAGGCTCGCGCCGGTCAACTGGTCGAAAGGATTCTCGAAGACGAAGCCAACCCACTCCGCGAGCTCTCCGATAGTGGTCTCTGTGGTGTCTTTTCCGGCGACGTTCACCCTGCCGGAGAACTCCCCCTGGAAGAAGTGCGGTATATAGCCGGCGATCAGGCGGCAGAAGGTGGATTTGCCGGCCTCGGCGAGGCCGGTGATACCGACAAAGCTTCCCTGCTCGATGGAGCAACTCAGGTTCCGGAGAGCGGGCTCGTGCTGCTGCGTGCTGTAGGAGAAGGTGAGTTCTTCGATCTCTATCAGGCTCACAGCACTATCCGCCATGTTGCGACCAACACCACAATGGCCGCCATGGACCAGCGAATTACGCGGTCGGTCGTCCTGTCGGGCACTTCGATCAAGTGGTTGCGCATACCTCCCCTGCTGAATCCCCTGGCCTCGAGCGCCAGCGACCTGGTCTCGACGGAGATCAAAGCCCCAGCGAGCAGCGGGATCATCATGGCCAAGAGAGCCTGGAAACGGCGCCAGAGATTCGCCTTGAGGTCGAGCCCGCGGGCTTGCTGGGCCTCTATTATGGCGCGGGCCCGCCGCTGCATCTCGGGGACGAACTGGAGCGAGGCCATGAACACGTAGGCCAGTTTCGGGGACAACCCCTTGTCTATAAAGGCAACCATCATCGCCTTGGGATAAGTAGAGAACACCATGATCAAGACCGCGCAGACGACCACAAGCACCCGGAAGAAGACCAGCAGACCGTAAGTCACCCCCTCCTCCCAGAAGGTCACGGGTCCCACTTCGAGGAGCGGGGTCTCGTTGCCGGGGTAGAAAATCCCCTGGACGAGCACGACCGCTACCAGGAACGGCAGGGTCAAAATGGCGGCGAGCTTCGCCACCCTACCTGGGAACCCGGCCACTGCCGCAACGCCGAGCAGGGCGACGGCGATGAGCGCCGGTCCCCAGGGGTTCGGCAGCAAGAAGACTACCACCGTGAGCCCTACGGCTACCGCCAGCTTGGTAACCGGATTGAGGAGGTGAACGGGGCTATCTCCGGGCCTGTAGTCGAACATCTACTCGGGTGGCCAACGAGCCACTATAGCGTCTGCTGGGCCTTTTGCGGACGATAACGTTCCGGGATGGCCCTGGCGACGAACACGGCAACGAAGACACTGATCAACTTGTCGACTACCTCGACGATAACGCTCGTGGTGAACACGCTCTGCCAGATGTTGCTGCCAGTAGCGAGGAAGAAAGCGGTCAGTGCGCTGCGACCCGGCGAGCCTTGGACGCCGGCGAAGGCAAGAACCACTATGGGGGCCGACAGGATCGCGCCCGTGAGCATGATAATGAGACCGCTCAATACGATCTTCGGGTAGGTCTTGAACCAGCCCCGGAGCGCCAGGAAACCGGCGATCAGACCTATCGCCACGTTGACTGGGGCGAAGGCGATCAAGGTCGGGTCCGATACTACCAGGACCAGGTTCGTAATGAGGCCCGTAAGGGCCGCTACCCATGGGCCGGCGAGCAGCGCCACCAGTATCGTCCCGATGGTATCGAGGAAGATCGGCAATTTCAGCACGGTTACCAGGGTCCCTCCCACGAAGTTGACACCAACCCCGACGGGGATCAGGACCCAGGCTCTGGTGGTGAAGTCGGAGGCTATCCGGGAGAAGAAGCCTTGTTCAGCCTGACTTGTAGAGTCTGCCACGTAGCGACCTCCTTACTGCAGGGATGCCTGCGCATACAGCGTGGCGACGAAATGTCCAGCGAAGTCTTCGCGGGTCAAGCGCGACCTGGCCCAAGGCGAGTTGCGGATCCAACCCAGGAGTATTCTCTCTCAGAGCCTGGCTGACGAAGGCCGTCCTGCGCCTCCTGTACTCTCCATACGTCTACACGCGCACGTTGCTGGTCTCGACTCGTCCGCTCTGGGGTCAACGTCCAGAAACAATCTCTTCTCCCACACCAAAGAACCACGCTTCCTCTAACAGCTTAGCACGAAGCCCGGTAGCACTCCGCAACCCTTTGTAAGGTCAGCCCAACACCGGAACCCATGTTCTCGGTGATGCCCGTTGCGTGACGGTCCTGCGTCGTTCCTGTCGGGCGCAAAGAACTCCGCTCCGGAGATTGCGAAGGCGATAGTGCGCCATCTATAACGTGTGTAGACGAGCCCTACACAGCTTGTTGCGATGAAAAGTAAATACACTGGGCCTCGTAGCTTCGCTGGTGTCAGCTGAGGAGGAGCGTCAGCCTTTTACGGGGTAGGTAACATTCACCATGGTGAATACTTTTACGCCACATCTACCAGTAGTATCGAACTCAAGACCTACCAGAAGGCAAAGGTGTCTACGGCCCGTTTTGGCCTCCGTACACCGTCCAGATCCACACTTCGAGCGTTGCTCGAACCCCTTGTCGGACGGTTTCTCCCGGCACTTCTGTAAACAAAGGCAAAAGTAACAGTGTGCTTGGGGGATGCGTCGCGCCGCAGATGCTGCTATTAATATGCGCGCGGCGGTAACACCGAGAGGGGGAAAGCGCTGATGTAGGCCCCTTCTCCAGAGGAAAGGAGCAAGAGGTGCGCACCAAGATAGCGATGATGATAGCTATGACGGTGGTGCTCGTAGCGCTGATGGTGGGAAGCGCCGGCACCGCCTTCGCCCAAATGATCGGTGGGGTGATCCAGTGCGACAGCGTCCCCTGCGTCGCTACAGGTGACCATCAGGTCCTCTTTGAACAGGTCGGCGACGGGGTGCCAGACAGGATGATCGCCCAGGGAGGTCATGATCACCTAGACGCCCGAGCCTACACAAACGACCGCGACGTGGCCAAGGGTAGCGGCGGTCACGACCTGCTGCGCGTCAACGACGGGGACGCCATGGACGGGGCCATAGGTGGACCTGGCTCCGACCTTTGTGTGGTTGACGCAGCCATTGAAGCGGCTGACACTTGTGAGGGAGTGATCTATCGCTAGGGGCGCAACAGAAGAACAGAGCAGCATGTGTTCTTGGTGGTAGGCAGCCCAAAGGGAGCGGCTCATAAGGGCCGGGGCCGCAACACTCCCCGGCCTTCTTACGAGAAGGCTAGAAGTCCCTTCCATTACGATAGGGCCCCGGCGTAGTGGTGGACTGTGAGACGAAGGAGGCGCTTGACCGTGCGCTGACCGAACCTAGGGTCCTCTAGCACTCGCCTACCTTGATGGCCCTAGCCTACCAGAGCTCCCTGGCATTCATTACAACCTGTTAGGTCGCTCTGTCTCTATTTTCTCAGAGTGTCTTGCAACAACTCACCATGTGCGCTGCTTTAGACGGTCGTCGTGTGCTATTGTTGTACTTCTCCATCTCGGCCGTCATGAGGGATTGGCATGGGGAGCACAAGTGAGATGGCGACCTGAAGTGTGTTCATCTCTTCGAGGAAGACAAAGAGATATGAGAAAGTGCAGAGTGAATGGCGGCAATGAGGACACAGACCTCTTGTAGGGGACCGGAGCCAAGTCGTCCTTGACGCTATGCGCCCAAAGGCCAGGACACCCTCCAAAATGAAGTATTCTGCGGGCTCCACCATTATATTGGCTTTGGCATTATTGGTGGGTTGCTTGTTTGTGGGGACCAATCTGTACTACAACCGGGGCGACCTCTCAGATGAGGGGCTCAACATCTCTGCACCGCTTGACGACACCTTCATCCACCTTCAGTACGGGCGCCAGATCGGCGAAGGGCAATGGTTTAGCTACAACGACGGTGATCCCGTAAGTAGCGGAGCCAGCAGCTTCCTCTATGTTCTCCTGCTTGGAGCAGCCCACTTCGTGGGGTTCTCGGGCGCTAACCTGCTAGGTTTTGCCATAATCTTTGGAACAGTGTTGTTCGTGCTCTCTGCTCTCTTAGGCTACGGGCTGGGACAAAGGCTAGCTGGGGAGCGCGCGGGGCTCTGCAGCGGCATCCTGATAGCCGCCAACGGCGCCTTTGGCTGGGGAGCCACAAGCGGCATGGAGGTGGCGCTGTTTTCGGTCCTGATCTTGGGTACGCTCCTAGCCTTTCTCCGCGAACTCTCCTCGGGGCGTTTCCTGCTCACGCCGATACTCGCTGCCCTCGCCGCCCTCACCCGTCCCGAGGGCCTGCTTTTCGCTTGGGTAATCACAGGAGCCGTTGTCTTTGTACTACTCAGAGACCTCAGAAAGTCCCGTCCCTACTCGTTGAGAAGCTCCCTGGCGGTGCTCTATGCCTTCTTGCCGATCGCCGCCGGGGTGGCCCAATACATGTTCTACACAATAGCTACCGGAAGCAGTATCCAGAACGGGGTTCTTGCCAAGTCGCTCCTGTATGAGCCAGTCTTCTACCCCACCGAGGTTCTGGACGCGGTGTTTCAGAATCTTACGAAGTTGAGCCTCATCGTGCTCACGGGGCTCGAGCCAGGGAACTACCTGTTCCCCGGAACGATACTATTCTGCGTGCTTGGCACCATGTACCTGGCCTTGGAGGATGCCCGATACCGGATGTTTGCCGTGGCTTCGGGGACGGCGCTCGTCCTGGCCATGTCGTCCACAGCGATCTTGGGGCTTCCCGGCGCCTGGGGGTGGCACCACTATCGCTATTTACTCCCTTTCTTCCCGCCCGTGCTCGTCTTCGCCGTAGTAGGGTTCTACTCGCTTAGGAGCCTCACTAGAAAAACCTGGCTGCCCGAGGCGCTGGCCAGCTTTGCGATTCTGTGCTCGCTGCTAGGCCTCCCCGTATGGGCCGCGACCACAGGAGGGAATTCGCTGCAGATCAAGGAGCAGCAGGTCTCCGTGGGGTACTGGATAAGGGAAAATCTGCCGCCCGGTACCAGCGTGGGAGTAAACGATGCCGGTGCGATGCGCTACTACGGGGGTCACCGCACGGTGGACTTGATAGGCCTTACCACCAACGATCTAGCCCTGCCAACCCGCAACGGAGTGGGTAGCCTCTATGAGACCCTGGAGAAGATGCCGGAGGAGAAGCGCCCTGACTACTTCGCAATCTACCCGACCTGGTTTCCGGGCTTCGAGGCATCCGGGGTATTGGACCAGGAGATAGCGAGGTTCGCCATATCCGACAGGCCCGAGGTCGCCGGAATCGTGGGAGGAAGCGAAGTGGTCGTGTTCCGGGCGGACTGGAGCTTGGCTCAAAGCGGGGAGGCTTTCCAGGGCGAAGGTAGCGTAAAAGACACCCTCGACATCGCCGATCTAGGAAGCGAGACAGAGCACGACTACGAGATGCACATGCCCCTGATCGGGCTCGAACCGGCCAACTTCCTCACGCGGGAGCGCTCCCCCGACGGTGAGATGGTCGTCGATGGCGGGCGCGGGCTGCCCGGAGCAGAGGAGTTTACCATCAGAGGTCTCTCCCGCAACCGCCCGGTCGAGGTGGTGATGCGCACCACCAGTGCGCCTTTTGCCCTGCAGGTGCAAGCCGATGGCAGATACGTTGGGGAGTGGGATTTCCAGCCCTCCGGTAGTAGGTGGCAGCAGGCCACCTTTACGATACCTGCCGAATCTGTTCGCTCTGGAAGCCTTCGAGTGCGGCTCTCACCACCAGAAGACGCCCCGCTAGAGACACACACAGCTTACTACTATTGGTTTGTCCAGCGGATCTGATCTAAGCGTTCCCAAGAATGTCGAGTCGACCAGGAGAGTCTCGGGCTCTCCGACCAACTCGGTAAGAACTGTGCGGCCCAAAGGGTATAGAGAGCACGAGGCTGCTTTGGTGTTCGCACTCAGCGCAATGTATCAATAACAGTCCAACCTGAGGGATGCCCTCGTATATAAGGGTACTGGCCTCTTCAGGGCTCGGGAAAGAAAGGATGATATTGTTGGGACAATCGCCGAGCCCCGAAAAGGCGCAGTATGGAGGGCGATTCTGAGAACAGGATGAGAGAGTCGATGGGAATATAGTCCTCGCCACACCCCCGCGGCATTTGTCAGAGCCGCCGCCAAGGCCCAAGGCGTCGCCATAGAGTGTCATGTCAGCCAGATTTTGGTGCCTAGGTGCTCGATAGCCCTGACGCGTCCATCGACCCTCGGGGTGTCGTCGGGGACCTAGGACGGCAACGCCAGTACAGCCCCGCTGGCAAGAAGAACTACCGCCGTCGAAAACAACAAAGGGGTCCTTCTCATCCCTGTCTCCTTCTTTAGCGGGCGGAGGACGAAAGGATGAAGAGTAGATTCTGCGAACTACTTCGCCATGACGAGGTTCTCAGAAGTTGGAAAAACAACACTAGGAGCGCATCAGGCAGCGCACCATCCCTACCATCAACTCCACCGCCCGGTCGTCCTCTAAGCCCTGCTGGCGCACCAGCGTGCGCCACGTCTGCAACTCCAGGGCCAGGGCTATAGCCCCCAGCAGCGTCTCGCGCCGCTCGCCGCTTGCCTCAAACGCATCGGCGATGGTCTCCCTCATAGCCTCCCAGTGGCGGAAAAGCAAGACATTGTTCTCTTGTAGGACGGGATCGAAGGGCATGTCACGCAGCACGTTGGTCAACATCGCCTCGTTGCCTGAGTAGTAGCGGTACACCTCAGAGAGCGCCACCCTCAGGCGCTCCTCGGAGCCGGGGATCTCCTCCCAACGGGATGGCTCAGGCAGGGGGTTTCGCTCCAGGTAGTGGGCCGTGCAGGCCTGGTAGAGGTCCTTTGTCTCGGGGAAGTGGGCGTAGTAAGTGTGCCTCTGTACGCCCGCCTTCTGGGCGATGGCACTCACGGTGGTCCGCGCCGGACCCACCGCCTGGTGCAGCTCCACGGTGGCTTCGGTGATCCTTCGGCGGGTCTCCCGCATGCGCTCGGCTCTGCGCTTCATCTCGTATTTTCGTGGCATGGAAGAAATTATTGCACACATTTGTGCATTTAACCTTGACAGCCGGTTCGTTCTCTGGCATCGTTCACTGCACATTAGTGTGTAGGGAAAGGAGAAAGACACTATGTCCTCTACAGAAGACCGAGCCAGGATGGGGGCCATGCCCAACGCTGAAGCAGCCGCAAGCAGGACTTTCGCGCACGAGCCGGGCGAAGGAGAGGCGTGGTGGTTAGGGATGCTGGCCACCATAAAGGCTTCATCTGAGCAGACTGGCGGGAAGTACTCTGTGGTAGAGATACTCGCTCCTGATGGCTACGGGAGCGTGGTGCACGTCCATCACCGAGAGGACGAAGGTTTCTACATCCTGGAAGGC
>DASTKM010000362.1:0-2600 GCA_035715885.1 Rubrobacter sp. | reverse complement strand
AAACGGTGGTTGCTGAGGTACTTTGTACGCCGTCAGGTAACCCGCAGCTACAAGAGATCCTATCTGGGTCTTGCGTGGGCGATACTGGGACCTCTGATCTGGGTCTTCTTCCTGACGATCATCTTCTCTGAGGTGGTCGGTGCATACAGGGGGATGATCCTTGAGAGTACGCTTCCAGGCGGGCTTGCCACCCTCTACTTCTCCGTGTTCTCCATAGCCTTGTTCTTCGTCGGCTTCGCGCTGTTCGTCAGGTTCAAGGCAGGGTTCGCTGACCACATATGAGGCCGGCCATCTCCCTGAGGGGAGTATCCAAGAAGTACATCATCTCCCCTAGCCGCTCCTCCAGGCTTGGCGAACTACTGAGCTTCGGCAAGGCCAAGCGAAGCCGCGAGTTCTGGGCGCTGCAGGACATAGACCTGGACGTAGAGCCTGGCACCACCCTTGGGGTGGTGGGCCGCAACGGGGCTGGCAAGAGCACGCTTCTTAGCATAATCTCTGGCGTTCTCAGGCCCACAACAGGGGAGGTCCAGGTCGAGGGGAGGCTCTCGGCGATCTTCGGGTTGGGGGCTGGCTTCAACCCGCTCTTTACGGGACGCGAGAACGCCATGCTTAGCGGACTGATCCTTGGCATAGAATACGAGGAGATGATCGAGCGCTTCGCCGCCATCGAGGCTTTTGCGGACATCGGGGAGTTCATGGACCAGCCGATCAAGACCTACTCAAGCGGGATGCGCAGTCGCCTGGGCTTCGCCGTCGCCATAAACGTCGAGCCCGATGTCCTTGTCATAGACGAAGCCCTCTCGGCGGGCGACTCGGCATTCAAGAAGAAGGCGATCCAGAGGATGTACGACCTCAGAGACTCGGGATCAACGGTCCTTTTCGTCTCCCACTCCATGGGGATGGTCAAGCGCTTCTGCACTCAGGCCATACTGATGCACAAGGGAAACCTTGTGAGCACAGGCAGCCCCGAGGAGGTTGTAGACTACTACGAGGAGATGCTCGCCAAGTCCCAGGAGATGAAGGATGCTGCAGAGACCAGCGAGCTCGACGAGCAACTCGACGAGCAACTCGACTACGAGATAGAGCACGAAGAGGAGGAGGATACTCCGACCAAGGGCGAAGGTTTTGGTGGCCGGAGGCCACAACAGACCCGCAGGGTCGTGGGAGGGGCCGAGATCCTTGGCCTCGAACTGCTCGACGAGAACGGGCAACCGGCCGGCACGCTGCCCTCGGGCGCGACCCTGAGCGTGCGGGTGCGCGTGCGCTACGAGGAGGCCATGGAGGAGAGCACCCTCGGCATCAGCCTCCAGAGCCACAGAGCCGGTGTTGAGGTCTTCTGGACGGATACGGCGCGGGAGGAGGCTCCCATCGGTCGGAAGGAGGCGGGCGAGCAGGTGAAGGTAGAGTTCACGTTTGAGGTGCCGCTCGGAGCCGGCTCCTACAACGTGGAGGCGTCCCTTACGGATGGACGACCTGAGGGCTCGGATGTGGCCCGCGCACGGAAGGCGAGGACCTTCGAGATAACCCAGCAAGGGTCACTCGGACCAGTCAGAGGTCTGGTGCGAGTGCCCACGAAAGTCGAGATCAGCAGCGCTCTGGAGGCCGAGGAGCAGGAGGGGCCTGTCCGGCCAGCCTGAAGTCGTGACTCCCCGCCTCACGGTCGTTATCCCTAACTGGAACGGTAAGCGGTTCCTGAAGCTTTGCCTGGGCTCTTTGCGAGACCAGTCTTTCAAAGACTTCGAGACCGTTCTGGTGGACAACGGCTCCACAGACGGCTCGAGAGCCTTTGCAGAGAAACACTTCCCCGAGGTAAACGTGGTCCCGCTCGGCGAAAACCTGGGCACCGCCGCGGCGTTCAACGCCGGGATCGAGGCGTCTAGGACGGAGTACGTGGTACTCCTCAACAACGATACCGAGCAGGACCCAGGCTGGCTCGAGGCGCTGGTGCGCGCGGCGGCCGATCACCCCGAGTCGGGCCTCTTCGCGAGTAAGCTTGTCGACTTCTACGACCGCAGGGTGCTCGACGGCGCCGGGGACGCCATGCGCCTTAGCGGTCTACCTTACCGCCTCGGACACGGCGAGCGCGACAGTGGCAGGTTCGATAAACCGGGCTACGTCTTCGGGGCGTGTGCAGCGGCGGCGCTCTATCGCAGGGACATGCTCGATGAGGTCGGGCTCTTCGACGAGGACTTCGTCTCCTATTGTGAGGATGGGGACCTGAGCTTTCGCGCCCAGCTCGCCGGCTATCGTTGCTTCTACGTCCCCGGCGCCGTGGTCTACCACATGGGAAGCGCCTCGACCGGTGGCAAGCGTAGCCCGACGGCGACCAGGCTAGGTAGCCGCAACTCTTTCAGTCTGCTGGTCAAGAACCTTCCCATCTCCGCGGTACCGCACGTTTTGCCTTTCTTCGTCCTCGGACAGTTCGTGCGCCTGATCACCGCCGCGGCGACGGGCTCTTTGCGGGCGCACCTGGAGGGACTTGCGGGCGCGTGGCGCCACCTGCCGCTCATGCTCGGGAAGCGGGCCGAGATACAGAAGAGGAAGAAGCTCTCCGACGCCGAAGTCCGCAGGCTCCTCAGAGAGTCATCACTCGCCGCGAC
>DASTKM010000361.1:0-4183 GCA_035715885.1 Rubrobacter sp. | reverse complement strand
AGAACGACCTCTCGATGCAGTACTTCGACTCGCGCGGCGTCCATCGGGTCTACGCGATCGGGTTCGACGGCAGAGAGCTGACACTGGGACGCGACGCCCCGGGGTTCGCTCAGCGCGGCAGCGCAAAGCTCAGCGACGACGGCTCGACCCTCGCCGGCGTCTGGCAACTGAACGAGGACGACCAAGGATACCGTGACGACCTCGCGTTCACCTACCGGCGGGCTTCCGGGGGCGACCGCTAGCGCGGTATGACCGAGGAATGAGTCTCCCCGTCGAGGCAGGGAGATCCGAGCTAGACCACAGACCAGGAAAGGAGACGCCGTGTCCGCAACTGTTCTCTACATGTCCATGTCCCTCGATGGATTCATGGCCGGACCGGACAACGACCTCGACTTTATGGTCGATGCCCCCCGGCTCGAGGACGAACTGACGGGCATGCTCATGTCCGTTGCAGACACCATAGTCGTTGGTCGTGATCTACTCGACGTGATGCCGGTCGGGAGATCCGCGCTGGAGAGGTGCCGACGCCAACCAACTCTCCGGTCGTTTGGCGGGCGTCAACGGCATGGTCAAAGACGAAGTGAAGGCCACCGGGGCGGTTGTCACCGGCCGGCGGACCTTCGAGCTCGCGGACGACTGGGGCGGCGACCACCACGACGGCCACCCGATCTTCGCCCTCACCCGGCGTGAGCCCGGCAGCGAGACGGAGCAGTGGCCGCTGATTACCTACGCGACCGACGTCAGGACCGCGATGACGGAGGCCAAGCAGGCTGCGGGCGACAAGAACGTTCTGGTCCACGGCGCCGGAACCGCGCAGCTCGCGCTCGCTGCCGGCGTCCTCGACGAGCTCGAGATACATCTCATGCCGGTGCTCCTCGGCCAAGGGCGCAGTCTCTTGTTGTTCGCCTTAAGGACGAACAGGCAGCTGCCCCCCTTTCGGCCTTTTTTCGCTCTGCGCGTGAGCTTTCGTCGGCTCTTCATTTTGAAGAGTGGTTGGGTAACTCCCACACACGCACGGGTGTCGACGACGGGCCTGCGCTCGATCGAGGTAGACGGTTATCGGTAAGGGCATGCACAAGATTCTTCGCATAAAGTACGATCTACACTCCACGTAAGGGAAGGAGGAGACCGTTGACGGAAGCCCCGATCGTCGTCGAGAACCGGGAAGAGCTCATCTTTCTGCTCTCCGAGGCCTCAGAGCTAGAGCACATGGTAATGCTGGCGTACCTTTTCGCCGCCTTCAGTCTGAAAACCGACGCCGGCGAAGGGCTGACCGAGGAGCAGCTCGAGGCGGTCAGACGGTGGGAGCGGGTGATATCGGAGGTCGCCGCCCAGGAGATGCTGCATCTGGCCTTGGCGAGCAACCTGCTCACGGCGATAGGCGGTGCCCCACACTTCAGTCGGCCGAACTTCCCGCAGCCGGCAAAATACTATCCACCGGGATTCGAGCTGGCTCTCATGCCTTTCAGCGAGCAGGCCCTGGGGAGCTTCGTCTTCTACGAGCGACCCGAGGGCATGGAGCAAGACGCGCCGGAGCTGGAGCTCGCGAGCGAAGTGATAGCGCCCCTCATCCCAGGCGGCGTCGTTGTGCCTCACGAGCAGCAGTTCGCCACCGTGGGCCACCTCTACCGGGGAATCGAGCAAGGCTTCAGGTACCTGGTCGAGAAGTACGGAGAGCACAGAGTCTTCGTCGGACCGCCCGAAGCCCAGGCCACCTGGAGTTACTTCTGGTGGCCCGAGTTGGTCCCGGTCACCGACCTCGCTTCGGCACAGATGGCGATCGAGTCGATCGTCGAGCAGGGCGAGGGGGCCCGGAGCGACAGAGACGATGCCCACTTCGGCATGTTTCTCCGGGTCCTGGTGGAGTACCTCGAATATAAGAAGCGGGATCCGGACTTCCAGCCGGCGAGGCCAGTTACGCCGGCATGTGTGAGGCCGCCGGGCGACGCGAAGCTGTCCAACCCCACCTTGATAACCGACCCCACCACGGCCGGGGTAGCTGACCTGTTCAACGCCACCTACGAGGTGATGCTGCAGATGCTGGTCCGCTTCTTCGGCCACACCGAGGAGACCGAAGAGGAACTACAGACGTTGAGCAGTACCGCCGTAGACGCGATGTCCCTCCTCATCAAGCCTTTGGGACAACTTCTCACTACCCTGCCGGTGGGAGCGGAGTATCCGGGCAAGAGTGCGGGGCCGAGTTTCGAGTTCTACCGCACGAGCTACCTGCTGCCGCACCATCACGCCGCGTGGGTGCTCATGAACGAGCGGCTCCTCGAGTTGGCGGTTTACTGCGCCAGGCTGGGGGCCCGGCCGTCCGCTCCACCAGAGCTGACGACGATCGAAGGGACCTTTCGGAAGCTCGCCCGTGCGCTGGAGCGACACATCGGCAGATAAAACGGCGGGCGCTGGTGCAAGTGTATCCACCAGCGCCTTTTTACCTCTGTTCTGAAAGAAAGCGAGCTGCGAGGCGACGCTATGGCGGTGGCGGATGGTCCGTACGAATGTAGTAAGTCCCCGCAGCCGTTACAACCTGCTAGGGTTAGAGACTGGTGCACCGCTCGAGACGTCGGATTGCGGCGATTATGAGGAGGAGTAACATCAATCCGAAGGTCTTCATCAGCCATGCGAGCGAGGATAAGGAGCGCTTTCTCAGGGCTTTCGCCACGAAGCGGGGGTGGACGCCTGGGTAGATGAATGGGAGATTTATCCTGGCGACAGCCTCGTACAGAAAATATTCGAAGAGGGTCTCATGGACGCAGAAGCTGTAATCATCGTACTCTCTGAGCATAGTGTCGATAAGCCTTGGGTTCGGGAGGAACTGGACGCCAGCATCATAAAGAAGGTGGAGGACCTGATTACGCTGATCCCAGTCGTGATAGACGAATGTGAGGTTCCGGAAAGTCTGCGATCGACCGTATGGCAGAAGATCGAGAACCTCGAAGAGTACGGCACAGAGTTCGATCGTATAGTAGCGGCCATTTACGGTCATAGAGGAGACAAGCTGGAACTTGGGCCGCCGCCCGAGTACAGCCAGACCGCTGTCGATACGCTCCCCGGTCTTACCTCAGTGGACACCCTGGTGCTGAAACTCTCCTGCCAAAAGGCTATCGAAGGCTTCGATTACTTCATACAGGCCCACGATGTGTGGGAGCAAGTGGACGCTGTCGGCGTGCCCTTAGTGGAGTTCAACGACAGCTTGGAGGTGCTTCACGGACGGGGCTACATCAGGACGGATGACGAGACGCTCGGCCCGGCCGATGAGAGTCCACTGAGCTACACCATCCAGATTCGCGGGTTTGAAGAGTATGCTCGAGCCTTCGTTGAGAACTATTAGAGCATCATCGATGCGGTGGCCTTTCACGTCGTCAATCATGCGCAGGAAGCGCAAGCGGGTAGGCTGAACAGCGAGGGCATAACTGAGGAACTTAGACACCCCAAGATGATCGTTAATCACATCCTCGAGCTGCTGGAGCGCAAGGGATTTATCGAGATCCCTGCGTCCTTCTGTCTCCCACGAGATACGCCTCAGCATCCACCACCCACACCCGCTCGTGATCGCGGAGGCCGCCCGCAGTGGCCTGTTCAGCGTGGAGTCGACGGCTGGGATGCTCGTCCTGGCGCGAGATATGAGGGCACACAACCACTACGTGAGGGAGGCCACGTCTCTGGAACCCCACATGAACAGGGCGTGGGCTTACGGGCTTCAGCGCCAGGCCGAGTTTGGATACGAGGGGTTCTTCAGGCTGTATCGGCGCTACGCACAGACGGCAAGGATGGTACAGCTTTCGGAGGAGAGCATCGTCGCGGGCTGCAACGAGGTGCTAGAAGGCCTCCACTGAGGAGTCGCGCGAGCCGGGACGATATTCCGGCTGACGTTAGACTAGACGAGAGGCGCGGGCAGAGCTCAGGAGAGCATGGGGACAGAGCCGGGGGCGACCGCCGCAAGGTCGGCGAAGGTGAACAGCGGGAAGAGGCGAGGAGAGGAGCCGCCGATAACCAACGACGCGCTCATCGAGGAGATTAACTTGGCGTACCGTCGGCTGAAGGCAGCCACGGAGGATCTGGTAAGCGCTGACCGCGAACTGGCCAAGCACATCAAGAGGGTCCGCCTGGATAACGCCGAGGCTATCCTAGAGGCTAAGAACGAGAGGACAGCGACCCTCTATCTCGACGGCCTGCT
>DASTKM010000360.1:0-5248 GCA_035715885.1 Rubrobacter sp. | reverse complement strand
TCCGGGATCCTCTCAAACACTATCAGACATCACCCCATTTCGACGCCCCGAGGCGACCGCCGTTGTGAGGACGATCACCGTATTGTTGCCAAACCACAAACACAAGGGAGCTCAGGTTTCGTGCGATGCTCACAGAAGACGGGACCCAGCAAGTGGAATTTGTCAGAGCTTAGGGGAAAACGATGTCTCTATCTTGGTCCACATCTACTAACCGCCTTCGGTTACGGTTCCACGCCTCGCTGGACGAGGGTAGCAGTCGCAGAGTAGTGTTGTTGAGGATTTAGAGCGAGGAGGCACAGCCTGCACCTTTTGCGGTTCAACATCTCCCTCTGGATCAGTTAGTGAAGGTTCGAATCCTTCTCCGGCAGCTAAGAAAATGCCCGCAAGCAGCGGATGAAGGATCTGGATCCTACTCCCCGGCCATGCCACTGCGCTGCAACCGAACCGTCTACAATGTTGCGCATTGGAACGGTGCTCCCGTCGCATGAAGCATAGATAGCTTCTTGTGATCGACCAGCGGTAGTCAAATAATTATCCTAGTTCCCTTCACTCGCGCACTTCCGGCCTCGGTGCGCTCGATGCGGTCCGGGCTTATAATCTCGTCTCGTGACAGACCTAAAGAAGGCGGCCATCTTTACGGAGGTCTCTTTGATGCTAGCCGCCGTCTTCTGGGGCGCCAACTACGCGGCGACGAAGTACGCGGCCGAGTTCATGCCTCCACTGCTCATCGTGGCCTTACGCTTCACAGCAGGCGGTAGCTTGATGTTCTGCCTCCTCCGCATCCTGGAGCCAGCGGACAGGCTCAAACCGAAAGACCTTCTCTCCGTGGCGGGCCTGGGGTGCCTCGGGGTGGCGATCGGCCAGACAGCTTTCACCTTCGGCGTGAGCATGACCAGTGCTGCCAACACCGGTCTCATCTTCGCCACTGCCCCCATCTGGGGACTGTTCCTGAGCCTGATGCTCGGGTTGGAGAGGCCCACGCGGAGGGGCATGGTGGGCGTGGGGCTTTCGATCCTGGGTGTCGGCATCGTCTTCTACGAGGGCCTCGGGACCGAGGGTACGAGCCTGGCCGGAGATCTCTTCGTGCTCGTGGCGGCGATGGCGTTCGGGAGCTACACCGTACTCTCGATGCCGGTGCTGGAGCGTCACTCGCCGCTGGCGGTGGCGACCTACTCCTTGCTCTTCGGAGGGCTGGTCGTCCTGCTGCTCTCTTCACCGTACCTTACCGGTTTGGAGTGGGGGAGCGTCGGCATCGGAGCATGGGCGGCTGTGGGCTTCTCGGCGGTCTTCGCCACCGCTTTCTCCTTCTCGGCCTGGCAAACGGGCGTATCCCGCATCGGGGCCAACAGAGTTCTGGTCTACCAATATTTGATCACCATCACGGGGGTTGCCTCAGGCATCGTCTTCTTTAGCGAGGTGCTCGGGATCGAGAAGCTCGTAGGCGGGGCGGTCATACTCGTGGGTATATACCTGGCCCGGCGCCAGTGATGGGCGGGGGACGTTCACGGATCCAAGTGCCGCGAAAGATCGGTACCGAGCGCGGCCGTTCTTAGCAGAGAGCTCAGCAGAGAGAACTCAGATGAGGCAAGCACAACATTGTCCAACTCGCTCCAGAACTGCAAGAATTTAACGGGGTGCGTGGTTCTGGCTCTTTTTCGTGCCTGTCGAATTGACCGATGATCCATAAGAAGTATTCTCCAGACCGAAGCTGAAAATGTAGGCACGTGCCGAACCGTCATCCTCCAGCTTGCCGGCTTCGATCCCAGCGAAACCTGCTCTTGACACGGCTTCGACCCACCGGGTAGCAAGAACCGCGCTGGTACCAGCGCACGCGATAACCGCGACGATCGAGACGAGCATAGCCATGCCCAGCAACCCTGCGCCCGTGAACGTTCCTCTACGCCTGTGGCGTGAGATATCCACCACTGCTGCAAGCCAGAGGGCTACTATCGTGAAGGTCAACAAAGGCCACAAGGCATACTCGAGAACAGAAGTCGCCGGAGCATCCATGCTACATCAGGTCCTCGTTTGCGAGGTGATCCGGTCCCCCATTATTCTGGGGACGGCCTGACGGTAGACCTCGTAAGCCATCTGTAGGTGTTCCTTCATCCGCATCCGGGCCAGCGCCTCGTCCTGGTCGAGGATGGCCTCGTAGATCAAGCGATGTTGATCTTGAGAGACCTGCTTCGCCTCAGGCAAGACGTATCGCTCGGACAGCGTACTGATCGTCATACAAATAGATAGCATGAACAAACTCAGCAGCCTGTTCTTGGAAGCGCTCGCGATAGCCCTGTGGAACGTTATGTCCGGGAAGTAAGCTTCAAAGTCCTTGTCCTCGTCGCTCTCGATGATCCTCCGCATCATCGCGAGATCCTGCTCCGTTCGCCGGGCGGCGGCCATGTCCACCGACAGGATCTCTATGGCCTCCCTGGCCGACCACAGCTCCTCCAGCGTCAACTCGTCCGTGTCGAGCAGCAAGGTTATAGAGTCCGTCAGGTACTCCGCTACCCCGACGTCGTCTAGCGACTTGACGAATGTTCCCCCTGTGGGTCCCGTCGAGCTCTCCAGCACGTTGAGCGCCTCAAGTACCTTGAGAGCCTCCCGCACCGTCGGCCGGCTGACCCCGAGGGAGCGCGCCAGATCCGTCTCCGGAGGCAGCCTGTCGCCCGGACGCAGCTCCCCGGAAGAGATCTCGCCGCGTACATGGGCGATTATTTGCTCATAGGACTTGCGTGCCTTCCGCGTTCCGTTCAGGCTCTCTTCTCTCGTCATGCCACAGATCCCTTCGCAGTGGTGCAACACTAATTGTAAGGTAAGTGCTTCGTTACTGTACAAGCCCACCGCATTTTTGTCTTTGCCGCTTCTCCCTCCGTCCCACGAGTCGCTCCATGAGACCAGACACCGATGAAGCACGAATGAATGGGCGATGGATCTCCAGCACGGCGGCGCGCTCAACACCAGGTGCAGCGAGATTCTCGGCTTCCACCCGGCCTTTCCTGCGGCGATGAAGCACCTGGCCACTTCGGGGCACGGGACGAGCAGTTTGCAGGAGTATTTGTTTGACAAATTATCGGCGTTTGGCTATCGTGCCTCTTGGGTGTTTGGGGTTTAGCGACGTAGGGCGGCGTTCGGCGCTAGGCCACTGGACCATGGGCTGTTGGATCAAGGAGGACGGTTGAGATGAGTGAACGACCAAGTCAGCCGGGTGAGGGCTCTGTCGGAGGGACGGTAGAGGGGATACAGACTTCCTTCACTACGCGTGAACTGGTCTACCCCTCGATCATAGCTTTCCTCGCCTGGGTTGTCTGCGTCTACGACTACATAATGTTCGGGACGCTTCTGCCGAAGATGGCGGATGACTTCGGCTGGGCGACCGCGACGAGCACCGCGATCGCGACCCTTGTGTCGATCGGGACCTTCTTCGTAGCCATCCTCGTGGGGCCGATGATCGACTACGTCGGTCGAAAGAGGTCGCTGATCATTACCACGGCCGGCACAGGTCTTAGCTCCCTCCTGACGGGATTGACCCCTGGGGTGTTTTCGGCGCCTTACCTGACGATCGTCCGATCCATGTCCGGTCTCGGCTACTCCGAGCAGGCGGTGAATACCACCTACCTCAACGAGCTCTACGGTAACCGGAAGAGCCGGGGGTTCATATACGCCTTCATACAGGGCGGGTGGCCGATCGGCGTACTGCTCGCGTCGGCCTTTACGGCGCTGCTGCTGGGGACCGTAGGGTGGCGCGGCGTTTTCATGCTCGCCACCATACCGGCGCTCATAGTCGCGGCTCTCGGCCTCAGGCTCAAGGAGTCGCCCAGGTTCCTGGCCATGCAGCGGGTCCGGCAACTCGAGAAGGAGGGCCGGCACGAGGAGGCCGTCGAGTTCGGCCGGCACTTCGACATCGACGTGCATCACGTGCAAGAGACGACCCTGCAGCAGATCTTCGAGCCGGACATCCGGCGGCACACGATCTTCCTCTCCCTCGCCTTCCTTACCAACTGGATCGGCATTCAGGTCTTCGCCGTCCTCGGGACCACCGTGCTCACCGAGGGCAAAGGGGTCTCGTTCGGGAGCGCGCTGACAGTTCTCATTATCTCCAACGCGGCCGCTTACATCGGCTACCTCTGCCACGGGTTCGTGGGCGATCGCATCGGCCGGCGCCTCACCATCGCCGGCGGCTGGGTGATATCCGGTCTCGCCTACTCGCTCATGCTGTTCGGACCGAGTTCCGATATCTTCGTGCTGACGATGTACACGATCGGGCTCTTCTTCATAATCGGACCCTACGCGGCCCTGCTGTTCTTCATGGGCGAGTCGTTCCCAACCAGGGTGCGCGGCACGGGCGCCTCGTTCGTGAACGCGATGGGCCCGATCGGGGCGATCGCCGGAGGGGCGTTGCTCACCGCGTTCCTCTCTGTGAGCGGGGAGAACATGGTGCTCTCCGCCTTCCTCAGCGGCGGTGTGGCCACCATTCTCTCCGGGCTCTTAATGCTGGGCACCCGGAACGTGACCGACCCGCGCGAGGCGGAGTTGGTGGAGGGTTCTACCGCTACGTAAGGTGACCCGCGTTTCGAACGTTGAGGAAAGTAGCAAAGGGGCGCCGGATCCGGCGCGCCCCTTCGTAGTAATGTGTCAGCGAAAGGAGGGCGTCGATGACGCCTGAACGCTCCCGGATCGCCCTGGTTACCGGGGCGGGAAGCGGGATCGGCCGCGCCATCGCCGAGAAGCTCGCGCAGAACGGCGAGCGAGTCGTCGTCAACGACCTGAACGGTGAGACCGCCGACGAGGTCGCCGCCGGGATAAAGGAGTCGGGCGGAGAAGCGGCAGCCGCTCCCGGCGACGTATCGGACGCGGAGTCCGTACAGCGGCTCGTGGCGGCGACACACGAGGCTTACGGTTTTCCCGAGATCCTGGTGAACAACGCCGGATTCCTGCAGCAGAAGCGGTTCGTCGACCTGACGGTCGAGGACTTCGACCGGATGATCTCGGTGCACCTGCGCGGTACGTTCCTGTGCACCCGCGCCGTGCTGCCCGAGATGCTCTCGCGGGGCAGCGGCATCATAGTCAACGTAGCCTCTCAGCTCGGCCAGATCGGCGGCATCGAGCTGTGCCACTACAGCTCTGCCAAGGCGGGGATCATCGGCCTGACGAAGTCGCTGGCCCGCGAGGTCTCGGCGCAGGGCGTCCGGGTAAACGCGGTCGCGCCCGGACCCATCAACACCGAGCTCGTCCTCGGCCTCTCCGAGGA
>DASTKM010000359.1:0-9737 GCA_035715885.1 Rubrobacter sp. | reverse complement strand
CGTGGCACGAAGCCGATCACCGTCTCTATGCCCATGCCCGAGAGCCAGCGCAACTGCCCGATCAACTCGTCTACCTTCTCGCCTCTCTCGCCGACGTCGAAGGCGAAAGCACAGGTCTTCTCTATGGAGTCGTAGTCCGTGTCCTCTTCCTCACAGTGCCTGCGCAATACGTCGAGCTTCCTGGGTACCTGGGGGCCCGGGCGCAAACTGCAGGCGTCGGCGTAGCGCGCGACCAGGCGCAACGTCTTCTTCTCCCCGTCGCCGGCAATCATGATCGGAGGGTGGGGCCTGCTAATGCTTTGCGGTAGGTTCAGTGGTCGCCCGAGCCGGTAGTGATTCCCCTCGAAGGGGCGCTCGTCTCCACGCTCGCCGCTCCACATTCGCAGGGCTATCTGGATCGTCTCCTCGAGCATCTCGAAACGCTCCCTCTGTGGAGGGAACGGTATACCGAGCCCCAGCGTCTCCTCTTCGTAGTGGCCCGAGCCGACGCCGAAGCAGGCACGACCGCCTGAGAGCACATCCAGCGTCGTGACGGCCTTTACCAGGACGGCAGGGTGGCGGAAGTGCACCCCAGACACCATCGCGGTGAGCTTGACTCTTTGCGTGTTGGCAGCCAGGAACGCAAGCGTCGTGTAGCACTCCGGTTCGTCTGCCTCGGGTCCGCCCATGATCGGGTGCTGCCAGACGTGATCGGCCACCCCGATGCGGTCGAAGCCCGCATCCTCTGCAGTCTTGCCGATATCCGCGAGGTTCCTACCGAACCGCCCCGGTCCTCCGGTCCAGTCGAAGCTGTTTAACTGTACTCCAAGCTTCATGCCTGCCCGCCCTGGTCCTGCATCGTGCCTCCTCTGTCGCTTCTTCGAAGCTCTACGGAGGAGTGTATGGGCGCGGCGTGGCGGCCGGTAGTGAAGATCGTCGTGGTTTCCGGGTGACGGATGACATAGCGGAGTTTGGAAGGGCAACCCTTCCAAACCCCGCGCTTGTCAGCACGGCGCTTCGCGCCTTGTCAGCACGCTACGGGCCTAAAGGTCCCCGCTCTCAGCTTGTCAGCTTCTCCCGTTTAGGCCTCGCCCGGCCGCGCACGAGGCACCGCCATCCGCGGCGTTCGGGTCTGGCGGCCTCAGACGACTTGCTGAAATGCTGACAAGCGCGGGTAGCCTCGCCTTCCGCTACCCGCCGGAGCGGGTGCTTAGCCAGTCGCTTACTTTGGGCCAGAGGCCCTTCTTGGCGCCTCGGCCCGTCATGAGTCCTACGTGACCGGCTTCGAGGACGAAGAACTCCTTGTCCTCGCTGCCCACGAGGTTCATCGTGGCCTCGGCCTGCGGGAGGGTGCAGATGTGGTCCTTCTTGCCGGCGATGTTGAGTAGCGGGACCTTTATGTTCGAGAGGTCGATGCGGCGGCCCCGGAGGACCATCTCGCCCCTGGCCAGCTTGTTTTGCTGGTAGAACTCCGTGATCCACTGCCTGAACGCAGCGCCAGGGAAGGGAGGCCCGTCGTTGACCCACTTGTTCATCGCGAGCCAGGTCTCCATCGGCTTCTCCTCGAAGATACGCTCCCACATGTTGACGTACGTGCCGACGTAGTTGGTCACGGGCTTGAGCATCCTGTTGCCCGTGTCGATCAGGTCGCCTGGGATGTTTCCGAAGGCGTCGGCGAGCAGCCCCGGGTTCATGTACTTCTCGCTCGTAAACAGGCTGTAGAGCCCCATCTCGCCTTCGGGGAACTCTACGGGGGCGGTCATGAGAATGAGGTTCTTCAGGTGCTCGGGGAACAGGGAGGCGTACATGGCGCTCATCGTGCCGCCCATGCAATAGCCTAGCATGGTGAACTCATCGGAGTGCGAGTGCCTGAGGACCTTCTTTACAGCCCTCGGCAGGTAGTCGAGGACGTAGTTCTCGAAGGTGAGGTCCTTGTCTTCGTCGCCGGGTATGCCCCAGTCGAGCATGTAGACGTCGAAGCCCTCGCCGACGAGGTACTCGATAAAGCTGTTGCCTGGCATGAGGTCGAGTATGTAAGGCCTGTTGATGAGGGCGTAGACCATGAGTATGGGTACGGGATGCTTCTTCTGGGCGTTGGGGGCGTAGTGGTAGAGGTTCGCCTTGTTCTTGGTCCAGACCGTCTCCTTGGGAGTCTGTCCCGTGTCGGCCTGGGCGCCCTCGACGACGATCTTCATCCCGCGGCTGTACTTGTCGAAGAAGTTCTCCACGTCCGCCGGTATGGCGGCATCGCCCGAGGTAGGAACCGCGCCGTAGTTGGCCGTCTCGGTCATCTAGCTCTCTCCCTTCTTGCGCACATCCTCGACGGTGACCTGTCCGCCGGCGCCGCTTCCGACTACCTCAGCCAGGTCGACGCCCATCTCACGCGCCTTGCGCCTCGCGGCGTCTGTGGCCCTGATCTCGCCGCCTGACCCGTTGGTCTCCGCCTGCGGACCACCGTCCTGGGTACCGCCCTCTAGCACCGCGAGCAGTCTATCGAGCTTGCCCTCGACCCTGTCGAGTCGTGTCTCGAGCTCCTTGACGGACTCTGTCGTTGCAGGCTCGGCGTAACCGTACTCGAAGTCCTCGAGGACCTCTTCGATGCGGTCCACCTTCTCCTCCAGGTTCACGACGAGCCCGGCGATCCTGGTGATGTCGGAGCGGACGGGGAGTTGGAGGTTCTTGAGGTAGTCCTCGGAGTTGCGCTTGAACACTTTGTAAAAGCTGGCGTAGTGTTGGAGGAAGCGGCTCGAAGGCTCGAGGAACTCCTCTCGCTCGATGACGTCTCCCACAAAGTCCGAGAAGGGGCCGCTCGTGGCGTTGTACCACTGGGTGGCGAGCTGCAAAGGGTCGCTCGGCGGCGCACCTCCAGCCAGCAGGTTGGTACGCGCTTCGTCGAGCATCTGCATCCAGCGCGGCAGTAACTCCATCGCGTTCTGGCCCATCTCGGCGCTCTTTTTCCAGGAGTCTGCGCTCAACTCGAACCACCGCTGCCAGAGGCCATGAACCTCCGGGTTGCCAGCGACAGGCTCGGGTACTGCCCCGATCGTCCGCTCCTGCATCTCTCGTATGCCCTCCAACCACCGGCGGTACATGCCATAGGGGTCGACCTGGCTCCCCTGGGCGCCGCCGGACATCCCCGACCACATCCTGCTCCCCGACTCCATCCACTGGCGCCAGAGCTCGGCAGGGTCCATGCCGGACACCGCTCCTCTCTCCTCCGTCACCGAAAACCTCCTCGTCATGCCACCAAACAATGCCAGTCCTCGGCACCCACCTCGCTCTCACCGGAGCGAGTGCCGATCAAGCGAATTATACAAGCAACCGAAACTTATGTGTTAACGGCATATACTAGAGCATGTCAGCATTTCAGCACGCTCAGGCTTCGCCTTCGCTTGTCAGCACGCCGCCTCCCTTCAGTCGGCGGCTTTCAGCAAGTCAGCAAGGGCTTGCGAATGCTGAAGTGCTTACTGGCTGAAGTGCTGACAAGCGCCCGACAGGGCGCGTGCTGACAAGTCGCCTGGCGCGAAGCCGGGCGACTTGCTGATTAGCTGTTTTGCAGCGCCTCGTCGATAGAGCGCCGCAGGACTTCTATGCTGCAGGGCCAGGGCAGCTTGTTATCGTGGCCGCTCTCGTTCGGGGTCGTGGTCAACTCGACCACGGGCAGGTTCTTCGTCGATTTGGTGGTCTTGATCAGGTGCATGAGGGCATCCCGCCGCTTGCTACTCGAGGCTGGCAAAACGATCGCAATCTGCGCCCCTCCGAGCGGTTCTGCGGCTCCTTCTGGAAACTCGGAAAAGAATCGTGACACGTAGTCGGCGGAGGCGAGCAACGATTCCAGAGCTCTGCCGATCACGGGGTCGCCGCCCAGGATGGCGATGGTAGCCGGCCCTTCGGCAGGCTTCAGCATGCTCAGTTCCCGGAGCCCATGACTAAGTTCATTCGCTAATTATATGTGGCAGAGAAGGGCCGCGCGTACGCTGGATGGCCTATCTTCAGTATGCCACTCGGCATACGAACCTGAAACCTAATCTTCAGGAATAAGGTTGCCGCCTTGTCTCGAGAGAAGTGAATCCCAATTCGATAGCGCGCACGGCCGCCTGGGTGCGATCCGAGACCCCTAGTTTGCGGATTATCCGCTCCACGTGCACCTTGGCCGTCCCCTTGCTTATGGTCAGTGTCTGCGCGATCTGCTGGTTTGTTTGCCCGGTGGTCAGGAGCCCGAGGACTTCCGTCTCGCGGGGCGTCAGCGCGTCGTCCAGAGGCTCGTGGCGCTTTGACGGAGCACGATACAGGTTGTGCTGTTTCTCTTCGGCCAATTGCCTGAGGAGTCGCGTGGCCAGTTCCTGGTTGAGTGGAGACTCGCCGTCCAGAGTTCTGCGGACCGCGTTGATCAGGCGGTCTGCGGGGGCGTCTTTGAGCACGTAGCCGGCGGCGCCGGCATCCAGTGCTTCGAGCAGGTAGTCGGGATTCTCGTGCATAGTCACCATGAGTACGCTTACGCCGGGCTGCTCGCGTTTGATCCGGCGAGTGGCCGTGATGCCGTCCATCTCGGGCATGCGGACGTCCATAAGTACGAGATCCGGCGCCAGACGCCGGCACATTTCGATGGCCTCGAGGCCGGTCGACGCTTCGCCGACCACCTCCAGTCCGGGCTCATTGCTGAGCAAGCTCCGGAATCCTCTCCTGAGAAGGTGGTGATCGTCGGCGAGGACGAGCCGCTTTATCTCATCCTGCATCGTCAGAGTCCTCTCTATTCGTCGGCACTTCGACCTCCGCCGTTACGGTTGTCCCGGATCCTGGTTCGCTCTGGAGCTCGAACCTCCCGCCGAGTAAGGATAACCTCTCGCGCATGCCGGAGAGGCCGACCCTCTCGCCGGGACCATTACTCCTCGCCGCCTCATCCGGTATGAAGCCGCGTCCTTCGTCCCTGACCATCAAGCGAACCGCTCTTCCCGAGCGGTCTAGCACCACGCGCACCGTGGAGGACCGCGCATGTTTGCGTACGTTCGCCAGCGCCTCCTGGGCGACGCGGAAGAGCGTCGTCTCCACCTCGGGTGGCAGACGCTCATCGCCAAGCGCTTCTTCCAGGCCGACCTCCAGGCCTTCAGACCGGAGCGTCTGGACCTGAAGACGGACGGCGGCGGCCAGGCCAAAGTCGTCGAGCACCGTGGGACGCAGGTCGTGGATCACCCCCCGCGCCTCTCCGACCACCTCCCTGACGAGCTGGAGCGCTTCATCGAGCTCCTCCTGGCCCCTGGCAGAACCGGGAGGATTATGACGGGCGAACGCCTGAAGGTGCTGGTGGGCGGCCGCCGCAGTCTGGGCCAGGCCGTCGTGGACGTCGTGGGCGACGCGGCGACGCTCTTCTTCCTGGGCCGTTATGAGCTTCCCGATCAGGTGCCTGAGCTGGTTCTCACGCTCGGTCAGCTCCGCGTAGAGCCGCGCGTTCTCCAGGGCGCTTGCAGCCTGGTTTGCGAGGCTGATCAGGGTCTCCGACCCCTCTTCGCCCAGGGCTTCGGGACCATAGGCCTCGAGAACACCGACGATCCGGTCACGGACCAGCAAAGGCAGGTACAGGCTCACCAGGTGCCGCCCTCGCGGGTCTTCCGGCCGCCGCAGCCTGAGGAGCCTGTGCTCCCTACTCTCCAAGACCTCCCTACGGGCGGATAGGGCCTCGGGGGCGAAGCGAGCCTGGCGCCACAGCCCGTCCAGTCCCGAGGAACGCCAGATGCTCAGTTCCCCGTTCTCGTCTGGGATACTGATGACCGCGGCGGTGAGATTCGAGACCCGGCGAACCACCTGCAGCAGGCGGGAGCCGATCTCTTCGCGCTCCAGGCTGGAACTCAAGATCTGGCCTGTCTCGTAGAGGGCGAGCAAGGCGTCCAGGCTACGTCTCAGCGCTTCTTCGGCCATTTTGCGTTGCGTCACGTCGTGGGCGACGACGCAGAGCGCTGGGCGGCCGCCGTAGGCGATAGCGCCGGCGCTGACCTCCACGTTGATGAGAGAGCCGTCCTTGCGCCTGTACCGCCTCTCACCGATAGAGAGGCGTCCTCTATCCAGAACGCGCTGGACATTGCGGTCTATGCTCTCGTGATCGTGGGCGACGATGTCGTAGAGCGTCAGGCGGCGAAGCTCCTCGGCCTCGTAACCGAGCGAGTGGTGGAACGAGGCGTTCGCCTGAAGGATGTGTTTGTTGTACGGGTCCATCAGAAAGATGTTCTCGGCGGCCTGCTCGACGACGTTGCGGTACAGTTCCTCGCTCTCTCTGAGTCTCTCCTCCGCCTTCTTTCGCTTGGTGACATCGAGCATGAACCCCTGCCAGTGAAGTGGATGACCCTCTTCGTCGCGCACGAGCATTGCCTCGTCGCGCAGCCAGACAACGCGCCCGTTCCTGGCGAACATCCTGTACTCCAGCGCCAACGGATCACCCGTCTCACCCGTACGCCTCTCCTCGGCCAGCACCCACTTTCTGTCGTGGGGATGCAACATCTTCGTCCAGTGGTCGGGATCTGCCATCACCTCCCCTGGTGAGTAGCCGAGCACCTCCTCGATCTGCGGACTGACGTAAGCTAGAGCATGGTCTCCGCCAACCTCCCCGGTGTAGGTGATCGCCGGCACGTGTTCGACGAGCGTGCGCAGACGGCCCTCGGCCTCCTCGAGGTTCCGCTCCGCCTCTTTCTTCTCTGTGATGTCCTGCGTGACCACCGAGAAACCCCGCAGTTCGCCCTCATCATCGTGCAACGCTGTCAGGATCGTGTCTGCCCAGAACCGAGATCCATCCTTGCGCACGAGCCAGTTCTCCTCTACGGAGCGCCCTTCGCTCGCCGCTGCCTCGAGTTGCTCCTCAGGCTTGCCTAGCCTGGTGTCTTCTTCGGTGAAGAACACGGAGAAGCGCTCTCCGACGATCTCTTCAGAGTTATAGCCTTCGAGACGTTCAGCACCCGCGTTCCAGCTTGCCACGCACCCCTGCGGGTCGAGCGTGAAGATCGCGTAGTTTCGCATGCCTTCCACCAGCGAGCGGAAGTGTTCCTCGTTCCTGCGCAGGTGCTCCCTTTGGCGCTCGGCCTCCAGCGTACTACCCTCCGCCCGCGACCTCGCGGCGCGCAGGGCCTCGACTAGCAGGCAGACGAGCGTCCCTTCCAGGAAGAACGCGAGAAGCGGCACGGTCTCCAGGCTGAACCCGGAGAAGGAACTGGTCGGTTGAAGGAAAAAGTAGTCAGTGGCCAGGCCCGCAGCGACCGTGGCGAGCAGTCCGGGTCCAAGGCCGCCATACCAGGCGCTTATCATTATGGCGCCGAAGATCAGCAGGAAAGGGGTCTCTTGCACGATCAGCGGGTCGAGAAGCAGCTTGATTGCAAACGCCACGCCGACTGCCAGCACGGCAACGCCGTACCGCAACAACGGCGACGTATGTCTTATAGAGAGCATCTAGACCGTGTACCCGTCGAAAGCAGAGGGACGATTACCCCTCAGCGTGCATATTGCGGTTCCCATTCTCACCTCTCCTTACACTCACGATACCATTTTGCGCCTTCGCGAGGCCTAGGTCATACCCCAAATGCAGTATTTTGGAATGTTTATTACTCACTACGGTGGTCCTGGGCGTCGGATCACACCTCGCCAGACCAGCCCTCCTTGGCGTTTACCACTTCGTTGCTACTTGGGTTTCTACACCTACCCGTTTCCTCCCAGCATGAGAGAGTACCTCATTCCCCTCTCCTCTCATCATCCCCGCCTCTTCTCCAGTCATTCCCGCGCAAGCGGGAATCCACTGCACGGGGATCTCAGCCCTCCAACCAGAGGGATCTACCAGATTACGTATGAGTAAGCCCGGTCGGTAAGATTTCCGCCAAAGGCTGAAGCCCGCTCATCGAGCGGGCCTCAGCGTCTTCATACCTCCTCGTATTAGGTGTTCGCTGGCCCCGGCTCCAGCGGGCCGGAACCTCACGAGTGATTAATTGACTATTGGCTGGTGGCTGGTCCTCCGTTGTCGATAGTCAACTCTGTGTTCTCGCTGCAGGAATCGACGGGCTCGTGACTGTTGTCACCCTCGTACTCGACCTTCCAGTAGAGCGTGCCGCTGGTCGAGACCGCGAACGAGGTGTTGTTCGTGCTGGCCTCACCATTGGCGTCCAGGGTGTCGCTCACCGGACCGTACAGCGCGGTCCCGGAGCAATCGGAGTTGTCGAACAGTGAGAACGTGACGTCACCAGTCGGTGGTCCGCCATCGGTTGCTGTCACAGTGACGGTGTCGTTCGGGTAGAACGACTGCTCAGTGTTCAACGTTGATGGTGCCTTACCGACTACGCTCGTCTCGCCATCTTCACCGCACACACCGGAGACGGCGCTGTTGTTGTTATCGCCGCTGTAGCTGGCCTTCCAGAAGAAGTTGCCCACAGTCGTCGTGGTGTAGTTGCCTGAGGTGTAGTCGGCGTTGCCGTTGTCGACATCGACCGGGTCCTCGAAGAGCGCGTTGGCGTCGTTCTCGCAGTCGGCTTGGCTAGCGTACAGCTTGAAGGTGATCGTGCCAGTCGGGTTGATGCCACCGCTGAGTGTGGCGGGGTCGTTGATCGTTGCGCCAACGGTAACTGGCGTCTGAGCCTCGGTTACGATAGCTGGCCCAGCCTTGTTCACCTGGCTTTTCTCAGCCGCAACACCGCATCCGATCTCCCCTGTCGAGTTGACGCCCGCCGTGGTAGAGGTGAACTGCGCGGTCCAGTTGTAGAATTCCGCAACGGTGGGCGTGAAGTTATCCGAAGTATAGGTTGGGTTGGCCGGGTTGAAGTTGGTGACCTGCTTGGTCGACGTGGCACCGCTGATGAGCTTGCCCGCCGTGCAACTCGACGCAGTTATCTCTCCTGCGGTCGCGAACGGACCGTACAGACGGAACGTGATCGAGCCGTTCGTGTTAGCCGGCACGTCGAGGGTTGCGGTGTCGCTGATCCCGTTACCGAGCGTCACGCTGTCGGTCGCATCGGTGGTCAGCGTTGCCGGACAGTTGGAGATGCTAACTGCCGTGGGCGGAACGAAGTCTTTGAGGGCGGCGGTGAACGAGTCGGACGAATGGCTCTTGAGGTAGGCCGAGCCGAATTTACCGCATGTACCCCCCTGGAACAACTGGTTGAACGCGATCGTGGCTTCGCCGAAAGTACGAGGGTCGAGCGTACCGAGGCCGCCGCTCGAACCAGACGGAATCTGCGTCGTGTTGACCGAACCACGCGCGCCCGAGTTCGAGCCGCTTATCACCTGCGGTGAGCCCCACGCCGAGCCGCTCCACGTGCGGATGGAGATCGTCGCCACGGTTCCGCCGTTGGAGAGGTCGTAGGTGATGAGCTTGTCGCCAGTAGTCCTCACGGGGGTCACGCCGTTCGCCGAGGCTGTAGAGCTCTGGTTGAGCTCGAAGTCCATGTTGGTGGTGCCCGATGGGTCCTGCACGCGCGTCCAGAACAGCGCAAGGTACTTGCCGGTCGGGTTCGCTGGCGTCACCTCGCCCTGTTCGGTGAAGATGCCGAACGCCTTCAGGTCGCTCTTGTTCAGCGGGATCCCACCGGTAACGATGCTCGGAACCGCGGTGTCTTCCTTGGTGCCGTTCCCGAAGGACTCGTCCCCGGATCCGCTCGCGGTGTCGTTTTTCACCGTTACACCCGGACGCATCTGGGTCCCGGCTCCGCCCGTGAGCCAGTCGAAGCACCCTGAGGTGTTGACGACCAGGTTGGCGTTAGTGGCCACCTCGAACGCGCTGTTGTTCAAGGTTTGCG
>DASTKM010000358.1:0-2772 GCA_035715885.1 Rubrobacter sp. | reverse complement strand
GGCGCCGTTCTCGAAGCGGGCCAGAAAGGCCGCCGCGTCGTCTACGGTTACCTCTCCCATCTGTGTGCCGCCGCTCGCCGATAGTCCCCCGCCCGCGCCAGGTTCCTCCAGGGGCCGCTCCTCTACGAACGTCTCCGTCATGCCCGTGACCTCAGAGATGGGTCCGACTACGAAGTGGGCCAGGTCGATGATGTGCGCCCCTATGTCGCCGAGGGCCCCGGAACCGGAGACCTCTTTCTGGAGGCGCCAGATCAGGGGGAAAGAAGGGTCCATGATGAAGTCCTGCAAATACGTGGCCCGCCAGTGTCTTATCTCCCCGAGTCGCCCTTCCTCGACGAGCTTCCGCGCTAATTGCACCGCGGGGGCGCGCCTGTAGTTGAAGCAGACCATGTTGACCGTCCCCGCGTTGCGTCCCGCGGTGAGCATCTCGCGGGCTTCAGCGAGAGTATTGGCCAGCGGCTTCTCGCAAAGGACGTGCTTGCCCGCTTCGAGGGCAGTGAGCACGATCTCCCGGTGCGTGTTGCCCGGCGTGACGACGTCAACGAGATCTATGTCATCGCGCGCTATGAGCTTGCGGTAGTCCGTCTCGTAGGAGTCCCAGCCCAAAGTGTCCGCCGCCTCCCTCACGCTGACCTCGTCGCGGCCGCAGATCGCGGCCATCCTTGGGGCCGGGTCGACGTCGAAGAAGCTTGCGACCTGGCGGTAGGCGTTGGAGTGGGCGCGGCCCATGAACTTGTAGCCGACGAGCCCGACTCCGATCTCTCCCCGCTCCATGATTATTCCTCCCTCGCGAAGGCTGCGTCGAAGGCTTGTGTCGACGGCTCGAAATCCGTACGTCTCGCGAAAGCTAGCGCGTCCCTGGCCCCGTACTCGCGGTCCATCCCTGAGTCCTCCCACTCGATGCTGAGAGGGCCCTCGTAGCCGATACGGTTCAGCGCCCTTATGCAGTCCTCCAGGTTCACGTCGCCGTGGCCCGGGGAGACGAAGTCCCAGCCGCGCTCCGGGCTGCCGAAGTCCAGGTGGCCTCCGAGTATGCTCCTGCGGCCGTTCAGCCTTTTGCGGCTGTCCTTGATGTGGAAGTGGTAGATCCTGTCCGCGAACTCCTCGATGAACGCAGCGGAGTCGAGGAACTGGTGGGCGAAGTGGCTCGGGTCGAAGTTGATACCGAAGCCCTCGCGGTTGCCGATGGCGTCGAGGGCCTTGCGGGTTGTCACGAAGTCGTAGGCGATCTCCGTGGGGTGCACCTCGAGTCCCCACCTGACGCCCTCCTCGTCGAAGGCGTCGATGATCGGGTTCCACCGCTCCGCGAAGTCCTGGTAGCCGCGCTCTATCTCCTCGAAGTCGTTGGGCGGGAACGAGTAGAGCAGGTGCCAGATGCTCGATCCCGTAAAGCCGTTGACCTGCGTTACCCCAAAGCGGGCCGCGGCCCTGGCAGTGTCCGCGACCTTCTCAGCGGCACGCCGGCGCACGCCTTCCGGGTCGCCGTCGCCCCACACGTCGGGAGGTAGCGTCGCCCCGTGGCGGGCGTCTATGGGGTCGCAGACCGCCTGGCCGACCAGGTGGGTGCTTATGGCCCAGCAGTTCAGGCCGTTGCTTCGCAGTATCTCCCAGCGTCCCTCTATGTAACCGCTCTCCGAAAGAGCTTTGTCTACGTCGAAGTGATCCCCCCAGCACGCGAGCTCGAGCCCGTCGAAACCCCACTCCCCGCACTTTCTGGCGAGCTCTTCCAGCGCAAGGTCAGCCCACTGTCCCGTAAAAAGCGTTACCGGTCTGGCCACGTTTCAACCTCCTCTTATTCTCTCAACCTCGCGGACCGACTCCGACCCGCCACTACAGCTTAGCGCCCCTCGCGGCCAGAAGCGCGGCCAGGTCGACAGGCTCGCCGCTCTCGATGGAACTTACGCAACCAAGCATGGCGGCCAGGCTCTTCACGTTGTCTGCGGCAACAGTCTCGGGCGGCTCGCCGTCCTCGAGCGCCGCGCGCAGCGCCTGCAGCGTCGCCCCCCTCTCCACGAACTCGAGGTCGCGCTGTTCGATGAGACGTGGCTCCTTGCCCCACCGCTCGAGGACCACCTCTCCTATCCCACGGTCCTCTTCGCTGCCACTCCAGAGTATCCGTCCGGCCTCACCGACGATCTCCCACTCTCCGTTCCATGAGGTCTCGGGCTCGTGGGTCGCCCAGTCTCCCTGGTAGATGACGGGCACACCGGCCTCGAGATCCAGGATCGCGGCTACCGCAGGGTGGTGGACGAACGGGCTATCTGGGACGCGCCAGCTATGGGCGTACACACTGCTCACGTCACGTCCGGTCGCCGCTCTTATGAGATCGAAGTGGTGGATAGACATGTCGAGGACGTAAGGGTGGCGCATGGAGTACCTGAAGTCGTCAGGGGCGAAGAGCATCCGCGTGTCGCGCCTGCAGGATATCTCGATCGAAGCGAGCTCCCCGAGCTCGTCTTCCATCAGGAGCCGTTGCACGGCGCGGAACGGAGCGTTGTAACGGTAGTTCTGGCTGACCATAAGGACACGCTCCGCTCTGTCTGCGGTCTCGACCAGGTCGAAGGCGTCCTGGAGGTTGGTGGCCAGAGGCTTCTCGCAGAGGACGTGCTTGCCTGCCTCGAGCGCGGCCTTCGCCACCACGTAGTGCGTGCCTGGCGGAGAAGCCACCAGCACCGCGTCGCAATCGACGCTTGCCAACGCCTCCTCCAGGACTCCGTAGCCAGGGGTGGTTTCTACATAACGACGGGCTTCAGGGTCGGGGTCTACGGTGGC
>DASTKM010000357.1:0-5348 GCA_035715885.1 Rubrobacter sp. | reverse complement strand
TGTCGACCCGATCACGCGCGAGCGGCTCCAGGACGAGTTCTTGCGGATTCAGGAAGATATAAAGAAGACCATCGTCTTCGTCACCCACGACATAGACGAGGCCATAAAGATGGGGAACAAGATCGCCATCCTCAAGCAGGGAGGCGTCCTTGCCCAGTACGACATCCCCGAGACCATCCTCGCTAACCCGAACTCCGAGTTCGTCGCCTCGTTCGTCGGCACCGACCGCATCCTCAAGCGGCTCTCCCTCGTCAGAGTCGGCGACATGCGGCTCGAGCCGGCCAACGGCGAAGCCGAGGATCTGCCCCGCATAGACGGCAGCCTGACCGTGCGGGACGCGCTCTCGGAGATCATCGGCTCCGGCAGCACCAAGGGCGTGGTTGAGAGAGACGGCGAAAAGGGTCTGCTCACTATAGACGCCATCGAGAAGCTCTCCAGCGCCCGGGACGACTCGCGTGGCTAACCCCGCCCTGGCGTTGCTACAGGACCTCTCGTCCATCGAGGATCCAAAGCTCATAGAGTGGGATTGGATCTCGGATAACTTCTGGGAAGACATCGTGCCTGCGATACAGGGCCACATCTTCCTCTCGTTCGTCTCGGTCGCGATAGCGCTCATGATCTCGCTGCCAACTGGCGTGCTCGTCTCCCGCTACCGCAAGGCCTACCCGCCCGTCACCTTCGTTACTGGGCTACTCTACTCCATACCAAGTTTGGCCCTCTTCGGTATCCTCATCTCCATCCCCGGCATAACCATCGGGCCGACGCCCGTCATCATCGCGCTCGTCGCCTACTCGCTCCTCATCCTGATCCGCAACACCGTCGCGGGGCTCGACGCCGTCCCGGCGGAGACCATAGACGCTGCGCGCGGGATGGGACTGACGGACGGCCAGATCCTCTTCCGGGTCGAGCTCCCGCTGGCGCTGCCTGTGATCGTTGCTGGCATCCGCATAGCGACCGTCACGATAATCGGGATCGCGACGATCGGCGCCTACATCGCCGGTGGCGGCCTGGGGAAAATGATCTTCGACGGCATCAACCGCAGCTTCCCGACCATGATCATCACCGGGGCCATCCTCGCGACCGTCCTCGCCATCATCGCCGATCTCGCGCTCCTCGCCCTCGAGCGCTACCTGAGGCCATGGGCGCGCAGGAGGACGTAGGATGTCCGGGATACTCGATATCCTTAGACGTCCCGACTTCTTCGAGCTGCTCAGGCAGCACATCCTCCTCTCCTCGGCCGCCCTGCTCATCGGCATCGCTATCGCGCTGCCTGTGGCACTCGCGATAAGGAACACCTCCCTGGGCGCGGCGCTGGCCGTCAACATCGGCAACATCGGACGCGCCGTCCCATCGCTCGCCATCCTGGCGCTCTGCCAACCCTTCCTCGGTTTCGGCTTCGACACGGCGCTCGTCGCGCTCACGGCTCTTGCCATCCCCCCTATCCTGATCAACGCCTCAACGGGACTCAGGGAGGTCAGCAAGGACGTCATCGACGCCGCCCGCGGCATGGGGCTCTCTGGGAGCCAGATCCTATCCAGCATACAGCTCCCGATAGCCGCCCCGCTGATCTTCGCCGGCATCCGCACCTCCGCGGTGCAGGTGGTCGCGAGCGCGACTTTGGCGACGTTCATCGGGGGCGGCGGTCTTGGGGAATTGATCGTGGAAGGCACCCAGCTCAACGACACGACCATATTGCTCGCCGGCTCGTTCTCGGTTGCGGCCTTGGCCATCATCACGGAGGTCGGCTTCGGCGTGCTGGAGAGGGCTATGACCCCGAAGGGGTTGAAGATCGCGCAGAAGCGCGGGCGTTAGGCACAAAGGCAAAGGAGGAAGGGTGAAGAACAGAACGAAGCTGATCCGCGCCATACCAGCGCTGCTAGCGGCACTCGCGCTGCTCGCCTTCGCCGGCTGCGGCAACGTCGGCAGCAGCAGCGGCTCGGGACCAAGCGCCGGGGACGACAGCGGTGGAGGCGGCCCAACGATTACCGTCGGCTCCAAGAACTTCACCGAGCAGTACGTTCTAGGCGAGCTATACGCCCAGGCGCTCGCGGCGAACGGCTTCAGCGTGGAGACGAAGCTAGACCTCGGCTCCTCGGCGATAGCCGACAAGGCCCTCCAGAACGGTCAGATCGACATGTACCCCGAGTACACGGGGACGGCCCTCGTGGAGATCTTCAAGCAAATGGAACAACCGGATACTCCCGATGCGACCTACCAGGAAGCAAAGAAAGCCTACGCTGATCGCGACCCGGCGAACACGATGCTCGAGCCAGCGCCGTTCAACAACACCTACGGCATCTTCGTGCGCAGGGAGGTCGCCGAGGAGTACAACCTGCAGACCCTCGCGGACCTCGCTGAGGCCTCGGGTGACATCACCTTTGTCTGTTTCTCCGAGTTCCTGAAGCGTTCGGACGGCGTCCCGAACATGAAGAAAAACTACGAGGACCTAGAGTTCGGGGACGTCAAGGTCGTGAACAGCATCGGCGGCCCGATCTACCAGGGCGTACTGCAAGGCGAGGGCGACGCCGGTGTGGGTTTCACCACCGACAGCCAGCTCGCCTCCGACGAGCTCGTGGTAATGGAGGATCAGAAGAATATCTGGCCCTTCTATTATCCCGCACCCGTTGTCAGAAGCGACGTCCTCGAGGAGAATCCGGAGATGGAAGAGGTTCTCAACTCGGTTTCCGAGTCCCTGGACGCCGACATCATGCGGCAGCTCAACGCCCAGGTGGACATCGAGCAGGAGGACCCCGAGGACGTTGCAAAGGAGTACCTCGAAGAGCAAGGCATCGTAAAGTAGGTAGCGGAGAAACCTCACCACGATCCGGAGCGGCCGCAATCTTACCGGCGGCTCCTCGATCTAGCCTTCCCGTACTCGGCTACTAGACTTGCCATCGGCAGGGATCATGCCGAACGCTCGCCACTTCCGATGCGCGGGAACGGGGTGGTGGAGAGGATCCCCGAAATGGCGATGAGCCCCATCATCGGCACAAAGACGAAGCCCAGGCTGCTCGGGTTGGAGAACAGAGAGCCGAGGACAGCGCCTATGGGCATCGTCGCCACCATACTACTCCCCATGCTGGACTTTTCGAGTAGCCGGTGCAAGACTGAATCCTGATTTCACGGAAGGAGATCCCATGCCGGACGCCACAGAAGTACCTACCATCCGCGCGCCGCGAGGGAGGGATCTCACCTGCAAGGGCTGGCACCAGGAGGCAGCCCTTCGCATGCTCATGAACAACCTCGATCCCCAAGTAGCAGAACGTCCCGAAGACCTCGTCGTCTACGGCGGGACGGGCAAGGCCGCCAGGAACTGGGAGAGCTTCTGGGCCATAGTCAGTACCCTACAAGGACTGGACGACGACGAGACGTTGCTGGTCCAGTCAGGAAAACCGGTAGCCGTCTTCAGGACGCACCCCTGGGCTCCGCGGGTTCTGATCGCCAACTCCCTCCTTGTCCCGGAATGGGCCGACTGGAAGACGTTCAGGGAACTCGAGAAGGCCGGACTCACCATGTACGGCCAGATGACCGCGGGGTCATGGATCTACATCGGCACCCAGGGCATACTCCAGGGTACCTACGAGACGTTCGCCGCCGTCGCCCAAAAACGCTTTGGGGGAACGCTGCGCGGCCGTGTCTGCCTAACCGCAGGCCTCGGCGGTATGGGCGGCGCCCAACCCCTCGCAATAACCATGAACGAGGGCGTGGCCCTCTGCGTCGAGGTAGAGGGGCACAGGATAGACCGGCGCATCTCCCACGGCTACTTGGACGAGCGGATAGACGACCTAGACGGAGCAGTAGAGCGCGCAGCAGAAGCGAAGCGCGCCGGAGAACCACGGTCCATAGGAATCCTCGGCAACGCAGCCGAGGTGTTTCCTGGGCTCTTGGAGCGCGGCTACGTCCCCGATGTCGTTACGGACCAGACCTCAGCCCACGACCCGCTCGCGGGCTACATCCCCGCAGGCTACGATCTCGAAGCCGCATCCGAACTGCGCGAGGCCGACCCAGAGCGCTACATTTCGGAAGCCCGCGCCTCGATGGCCAGCCACTGCGCGGCGATGGTGGGTTTCCAGGAGCGGGGCGCCGACGTCTTCGACTATGGCAACTCCCTGCGCGGGGAGGCTCAGCTCGGCGGCTTCGAAGGTGCTTACGGCTACCCCGGGTTCGTGCCAGCGTACATAAGGCCCCTCTTCTGCGAGGGCAAGGGACCATTCCGGTGGGCCGCGCTCTCCGGCGAGGAGTCCGATATAGCGGCGACGGACGATGCGATCCTGGAGCTCTTTCCCGACGACGAGCGTCTGGCGCGTTGGATCTCCGAGGCCAGACAGAAGGTCCATTTCCAGGGCCTCCCCGCGCGCATCTGCTGGCTCGGGGCAGGCGAACGGCACCGGGCAGGCCTCCGCTTCAACGAGTTGGTTGCCAATGGCACCATCTCCGCCCCCATAGTCATAGGGCGGGACCACCTGGACACGGGCAGCGTCGCCTCACCCTACCGCGAGACCGAGGCGATGAAGGACGGCTCCGACGCCATCGCAGACTGGCCCATCCTGAACGCCATGCTGAGCGTCGCCGGCGGGGCGAGCTGGGTCGCGGTCCACCACGGCGGAGGCGTGGGGATAGGGCGCTCCATCCACGCTGGCGCCCAGGTCCTCGCTGACGGCACGGAAGATGGCGCCGCCCGCCTGCAGCGCGTGCTCTTCAACGACCCGGGCATAGGCATCGTCCGCCACGCCGACGCGGGTTACGAATCGGCGCAGGCGGCGGCCACGCGCCTTGGCATCCAGATGCCAGCACTAGAAAGTTGAGGCAAACTCTACGCCCCGACCTCGTTGTCGATGCTCATGGGGCCAGTAGTGACGTCGGCATCTCTGTAGAACATGGAAGGCTAGCCGCGGTCGGTCCCGCTACAGACGGGGAGCGGCTACCAGGAAGGGCGCTCGCCCCCGGTTTTGTCAACGATCACAGTCACGCCTTTCAACGAGGGTTGCGGGGTGCTGTCGAACAGATCGAACCTTCCCAACCCTGGGATGACTTCTGGACCTGGCGAGAGCGGATGTACTCCCTGGCCGGGGGGCTGGACCCCGACTCCATACGCGAGGTCAGCAGCCGTTGCTACGGGGAGATGCTCTCCGCCGGATACACGAGCGTCACCGAGTTCCACTATGTCCACCACCGTCCCGAAGGAACGCCTTACGAAGACCCCAACACCCTGGCGAAAGCCGTAGCCCTGGCAGCTGAAGATACGGGTATCCGGCTCCTCCTGCTACCTGTCGCCTACGCGCGGGACGGCCTCCCGCGCTTTCGGGACCAGTCCGTGAGAGCGTTCCTTCAGAGGGTGGATGATCTCA
>DASTKM010000356.1:0-8602 GCA_035715885.1 Rubrobacter sp. | reverse complement strand
CGAAGTAGTCGAAGTAGCCTGAGGCGCCAGGCGTCTCGTACTCGTGGTTGCCTGGGCTTGGCATGGTGCGCGCCTTGAACTGGCCCCAGGAGGGCTCGTAACACTCGGCGAAGTTGGCGTCTGTACCCTTGGGGTAGGCGTTGTCGCCCAAGGTAGCGACCGTGCTATCGATGCCCGCTAGGAGGCCGGCGGTCGCCTCGTCTCCGGTGCTTCTGCAGGAGGCTATGTCCCCTGCCCCGACCAGGACCGGATCGCCGCCCGCCTGCCCCGTGGCCGGCCCGCCAGCCCAAAGCGCCGCTACCATCAGCGCCAGCGCTAGCGGTGCGGTTAGCCTCCCGAGCTTCGCCCTACCCTCCATCGCTCTAAGGTGCACCTCGCAAGACCGAGACATGCTGTTCGGCGATCGCCACGGCCATTGCGGACGGGGTCAGTACCCTCACAAACATCAGGAAGCGATTCATCGACCCCACCCTTTTGGAGAGGCCGGGGCATGCTGCCCCGCCACGTGTGTACAACGAGGATAAGTATGAAGGCTTGTGAAGGTTTGTGCAACCACCGAGAAAGCTCCTGCCCCATACGAGGTTGGGTGAATAAAAGTTGGAGGAGAAAGGCCGAAGGAGAGTGATCACTCTACGAAACCGGAAGCTAAGAACCGGAGACGGGTAGAAACTCGGGCTGATGGTGGATCTCTCGAAGCTGTTCGACCAGTTGCGTTGGCTCTGGGACTACCAGGCTCTCGCGCGTCTCCCCCGAGTCGACCTCGTAAGCGAGAGCGACTTCCGGTTCGATCACTATGTGGCCATCTCCCCTCAAGGTGTCGACGTTCCGTTGTACGGCGGCCTTGCTCCACATAACGTCGTTGACGTTGGGATAGAAGACTACTGGTTTCGGTGAAGCGAGGATGGTGGTGGTCAGTAGGTTCGAACCGAGGCCGTTGGCAGTCTGCCCGATTACGTTCGCCGTAGCGGGTAGGACTACGAACATCTCGCACCACCGGGCCAACTCTATGTGCCCTGGTCTCTTCTCTACAGTGGGTTCTTGATCCAAAAAGACTCCATCGCAGACCAGGGCGACGGTAGAGGGTGGCAGCATGGAGGCCGCGGCGGCGGTCATGATCACCCTTACCTCTCTTGCGAGCTCGGCGCGCAGGGTGGCAAGGTAGGAAGGAAGGTTGAGAACAGCCACAGACCCTGACACCCCTACCAACAAACGATCCATCGGTTCCCCTCCCTGCTCTATTCCAGTATCTCAGGCCCCTGTGACCAGCTTCTCATAGTCCTCTCGAAGGCGCCTGACCTGGCTCACGCATGCCTTCTGGAAAGGTACCCAGCTTGGGAAGGCCGGCTCGGCAAGCCTGGCGGATTCGGCGAAGAATGACTCCGCGTGGCTTAGAGCCTCGGAGACCACACCCTCGGCAAGAGCCCGCTCGTAGAACGTGTCCGGATCCGGCATCCTCCGTGTGGTGGGGTTATCGGCGGCCCGATGAAAGTGTTCGAGAGCGCGCCCCACGACCCAAGTCAGGTTGCGGTTCCGGAAATCCTCTTCTACATCGAGGGCGTCGTCGTAGAACTGGACGCCAAGCGCCCAGTTGTGCCAGCAGGACCTCGCCCTTTGAAGAAGGTCGTCCGCTGCCCCCGTGAGTAGGAGCACGGCGTCCACTGGAGCGCGAACGGGACCGTGTCTCGTTGTGGCATGCTCGGTGTATTCTTCCAGGGTTATCCGGGGGATGACCCCCTCGAACCGGGCTCCGTCGAGGATCAGCGACAACCCATGGCGGGCGTGTAGCACGGAGAGCACTGGGAAGAAGGACGCACCGGCAGCACCATCGAGGACGCTGGCGTAGCGCGCGTTGATAAGCGCGATCAGGGCGTCGTTGAGCCGGTGTGCCGGGGATAAGGCGGGCGCAGAACCAGGATGGTCGACTATCTCGTCGAGCCAGCGGTTGCGCGCGTACTCCAACTTCCCCGCCACGGCCAGCTCGCGCAGCGAGCCCTCGCCGACCTGTGCCCGCGATGCGTGGGGTAGAAAGTGAAGAGGCATCAGATGTACAGCGGGTTCATCCACGGTCAGGTACGTGTAGTAAGACTCGAAGACCTTCTCCTGTTTCAGAGGCAGCGAGAGAGCCGCCCTCTCAGCCTCTTCACCGACCCGGCGAGCGCTCAGCATCTCGGATGCGGCGGGATCCACACCCTCCGAGCGTTCTGCCCGTGATGCGCACACGTCGCCCCCAAAAACCTGCGGCACTCAGTCCTGGAACGTCTCTTCAGCAGTTCCAGTTGCCGCAACCTCGCCGTTGCACGACGATGGCGCCGTTGCCCACCGCCACGTAAGGCGTTTGCCCGAGAGCGGCACTAACGTAGGGTGAAGTGCTCTCTGAGGCGGGGTAGCCTTGTTCCTGTTCGCTGCGGTGCCTGGCCCTTGCCAACAATCCGGATATGCCGAACGACCCGCCAGCCAGCCGGTCGTCGACGTGGTTTTCGTGTTGCAACCTGATCCCTCCCTCACTTACTCGGTCTTCCCTGTCCTCTCTTACGAGATTACCTACTCCATTGCGTGCAATCTATCCTTCTCGCACCCTCCATTCTCAGTCGTGGTCTTCCAACATCCGCAACACGCGCTTCGCGGCATCGTACGCCTCGACGGCCGCTCGGCGCTCGGTCCCGTCGCGAAGCTGCATCGATAAATGGGTCGAATCGATCATCTTCGCATCGGTCGCGCTAACGGCGACTATGTAGTACCAGAGTGGGGGCGTACGTACGTCCTCGCTCTCACCATGATTATCGACAAGTTCGAGTGCTGCCTTTAGCGCGTCGTGCAGTGGCGCAGACTTGACCGTTTGAGGTTCGAGGGCGCGTGATCTCCAGCCTGCAGCCCAGCATATCTTCGATGCCAGGACATCGTCGCACAGGATCTCTTCCTGGAGTTCGTAGAGCTTGCGCGCCGCATCGGGCGTAATTTGCTGTGTCTCGCTCGAAGGATCTCTCATGACGGCTACAAGTCGGATCGTAGCCAGGGCTCTCTGCGTGTCCGATTCTGAGAGACCCTCTATGCGGCACGCCTCTACGACGGCGTCGGATGCGTGCGTCAACCGGCCTGCTGCACCAGAACTGACGGCCTGCCATTCGAGGGACTCGAACTGTTCCTGGGTACGCAGCCATCCTGTCTGAAGCCTGTGCAGGAGCGTCATGGCAACGGCAGGCGTATACCGTAGGGATAGTCCGGCTGTAAAAGCGAGGATGCAACAGATCGCCAGGCATGCCTCTAGGGTATTCAGCGTCTCCAGGATAGCTCGCCGGCCTTCTCTGGAGAGCCAGACCCTCAAGCCGGCAAAGACCGTCGATTCCAACGCTATCAAGGCTATGCACACCATACCGACGGAGAAGGCGAGGTTCTTGAAGTAGAGGCGTCGTTTGAGCCCTGTTGCCCGCCCGGCCATCACGAAGACCATTGCGGCAAAGCCCGAGTAGATTACCTCGGGGGTCATGATCAAACCCTTCAATACGAAAAACTGGGGCGGCGCAGGAGCATAAACACGTAAGGCCGGAGATGGCCAGACGAGTCCTACGACAGTAGCAAGACCCACCGAAAGTAGTAGGACGAGTGGTGCCGACCCCAGTATCGCCCGCAACCAGGGCCTTCGCGCCACCGGCTCCGCCGGGAGTTGGGCGGGCAGGCCACCAGCCAGGGCGAGGCACACCCACGCTACTATGAGCACCACCGGCAACTCCGTCATAACTGCCACCATGATCTCCGCACGCCCGCCGGAGAGGTCGACCAGGGCTACGGCGCCGAACATCAGCGCCACAAAGAACAGGTTGCACGCGGCGAAGACGCTGAACTTCGTACGTTTCGATGGAAGGAGAAAACACAAGAAGAAGATGAACGCCACGAAGCTTACACTGCCAAGCACGAGAGCCTGGTGTTGGGCCGCACTCATAGCACGTCGTACATACCGTGGGCGTAGGGACTGTCGTCACCCAGGCAGCCGGCGAAGAGAGCATACGAAGCCCTCAAATTGGCCTCGCGCTCCCGGAGTGACTCTTTGGCAAATGGGTATCCTCGCGCTAGCTTCTTCCCTTTCTTCAGGGGAAGGGTCTCAAACATGGTCTGCTCGGCATGCTGATCGTCCTCCTCGAACTGCTCGTCGGGCTCGATCAATAGGTCGCCAGCGGCCAGGTGCCCAAGCTCGTGCAGGATAGTCAAGGTCAGAACCAACGGGGGCAGGCTGCCTGGTACGAGGATGGCTGCCAGGTTCAACTGCTCCGAGTATCGAAGTTCCCCAAGCCGTCCCGAGATCGCCAGGAGGCGCGAGAGCTCGGGGTACCAGGAGTCCGGTATCACATGTACGGTTATGGAGATGTTCAGGTGCTCTCCGAGAGCATCCGAATAATCTTCTGGTTCGAACCTACGGCCTGACAGGCCCAGGACAGCCAACTCTTCCTGAAACTCTGCGGCCGTGAGCAAGGATCTCGATCCGTTGACACGTGAGCGTGCGGCGCCGAGGTTTCGAAGAGGGCGCCAGAAGCCGGTCAACCTGTCCAGCAAAGGGCCTGCGAGGTCACGTTTCGGCGAGTCAACGTTCATCGTCGACCTGGTGTGCGCCCTCGAACTGCCTGATGATACCGAGGATCATCTGTTTCTCTCGCCCTGGCAAGTGCAGGCTCTTGTGGGCTATGGCGCTTACAGTCTCGTCCCGAAAGATGCTCATCGCTTCTTGATCCAGAAGTGGCAGCTTTCTCGTCGAATCGAGGAAATACGTGGGGTGCACGCCGAATACTTCCGCCAGGGTAACCACCTGTTTCATGGACGGATCGGTCAGTTTTCCCGCCCTGATCTGCTGGACTTGTTCCTCGGTCAGGTCTCCCAGGCTCAGGCGCGCCACTTCGGCGTTGGTGTAAGGTCTACCCGTCGTCTCGTTCTTTATGATATCGAAAAGCCGGTTGGTCTTCTCGGCGACGCTCAGGTGTCCAGGCACGGGGTCGATAGGCGCCCCGTCCCTGAGAGCCGGACTCTCCTCGAACCACAACTCCGGGGGGAAGTCCATAACTTTGGCTATGGCTTTCAACTTCTCGAAACCAGGGTTCTCGATCCTGCCCTTCCGCAAGTTGGTGATGTAAGAGCGCGTCACGATACCACCCGTGGCCTCATCTATCTCCTGGCCACTCCACTTGCGCCCGTCCGGACGACGGTACATCTCCAAGAGGCCCTCGAACTTCTGCGCGATATGCATCTGAGCCCTCCGCCTCCACCCCATTAGTCTTGCAGTTCAATATACGATACCATACTCTATATCGTTTAAGCAATACAACTACGGGAGAAGGTTCGTTGAACGAGAGAATAGCGTCCGCCGGGCCCGAGGGGTAGGTGTGCTGGGGCGATTACTAGCACTTCGCTTCTGGATGCCCTTGAAGGCAAGCGCTTTCCGACGGCTGTGGGCCGGGGCGGGGCTCTCGATGCTCGCGGACCAGGCCTTCCTCGTGGCTCTGACGTGGCTGGTGCTACGCGTTACTGGCTCTGGTGCGGAGCTTGGTCTGGTGCTGGCTGTTGCATCGATACCAGGCACCATCCTGACACCGGCGGGCGGGGTCTTGAGCGATCGGTATTCGCCCGCGTTGATCATGATCTGGACCAGTGCGGGACGCGTTTTGCTCCTAGCCCTTTTGACCTTCTTGATCATGGCAGATGCGACCCGAATCTGGCATGTGTACGTCATTGCGGCAGGCTTGAGCGCGCTCGACGCACTCTACTACCCTGCGTCGATGTCTATCGTACCGACCCTGGTCGATCGCGCCCGTTTGAATGCGGCGAACGCCCTGAGCCAGGCTGCCGAGCAGGTCAGCAGCATCTTCGGGCCAGCGTTGGCGGGTACTCTGCTCGCGCTCCTCGGTCTTGGAGCCAGCTTTGGCGCTACTGCTGCTCTGTTCTTGATCGCCACAGCATTGTTCGGCGCTGTCGCACGGGCTGCAAAGTCGTCGGGGCCCCAGGCCAGTGATGTACCAGAGGAAGACAAAGGGCAAAGCGGCGCACGGATCGAGTTCAGCGAAGGGATAAGCTACGTGTGGCGCGATGGGGTCATTCGTTCGCTGTTACTGATACTGCTCTGTACCAACCTGGCCATGATGGGACCTCTGTACGTCAGTGGAGCCGTCCTCGCCGAGTCACGCCTAGGAGGCGCAGGCGCCTTCGCCTCACTGGTGGGGGCCGCGGGAGCCGGGGCTCTGATCGGGGTCGTCGGCGCGGGATCTGTGAGTCGTTTCAGACGCCGGGGTCTGATAGAGCTGGGATTGACAGGCCTGCTCGGTATCATCGTCGGAGCGATCGCCTTCGTACCCAACCTGGTGGCCGCAGTCGCCCTGGCAACCTCGATCGGCGCAATATCGAGCTTCCTCGGCGTAATAACGATCTCCTGGCTTCAAGAACGCGCGGAGCCGCGTTTGATCGGACGGGTGATGAGCTTCGCGATGTTCTCCGCCGTCGCCCTTGACCCCATCTCCTTCGCCCTCGCCGGGGTACTCGTCGAACTCGATCTAACAGCTATGTTCCTGGCCGCAGGCACACTTCTGCTGCTAACGGCCGTATTGGGAGCCCTGAGCCACACGATGCGAGAAGTAGACTAGCGCAGCTTGTCGATCGTTACCGATCGCTCTTGGAACAATATGCTACAAACTTGTTAAGTTTCTTGCGGTTCGTGTGTTGTGATGTTAAAGTCCGGCGAGTCATAGCTGATGTACTGGGGCTTGTTGGGGAGGGACCATAGAAAGACCTTGTCTTGGGGAGAAGTAGGGGACGTGTGAAGAGGGGATTCACCGGCCTAGGGAGGGTCGGTCTCTTTACGTTTGGCGTCATTGCGCTGCTTGCTATCGGCGCGCTCGCTCTGGCCGGTAGGGGGATGCTCACGGGGGCTGACGCCCAGCCTGCCAAGAGGGCCATCCAGCCTACTGGGACGGAGGAGGCCACACCGGAGCCTGTCGCCAAGGCGGATCTGAAAGCGCGGTTTGTTGAGGAACCCTCTCCCGTGGGGGACGAAGCGTCTGCTTCGGCTAGCGTCCCTGCAGGCGCGATGATGTCTTTGAGTGTTCCCGCTATGGGTATCTCCAACATTCCCGTGGTCGAGGGCACATCGGAGACGAGCCTCTCGCAGGGGGCCGGGCACCTTCCTGGCACTGGCTACCCTTGGGTTCCTGGCTCCAACACTTACATAGCTGGTCACAGGATAGGATACCCTGGCACCCCGAGCGATCACGTGTTCTGGAACCTGCCCAATCTGGGCCTGGGGGACGAGATCTTACTCACCGACTCGAACGGTACGACCTACACCTACGCCGTAAGCGAGATCTTCGAGGTGTCGCCCACAGATCTATCCGTGACCACGCCCACAGGCGGCGACGTGGTCTCTTTGCAGACGTGCATCGAAGACTATGGGGACTACTGGACCCCTGGTCCCAACTGGTTCGTCCGGTACGTCGTCCGCGCCGAAAGGGTGTAGGGGGATCCGGGGGCTACTTCTCGTGTGGCTCCAGCGGGGCGTCACCCAGCATAAGCCGAACGAGCAGTAGTCCGCAGATCCCGAGTAGTGTGGCGAACCAGAGGGTTGCCAGGCGGATCACGAGCGTAAGCGCGCCGGCGAGGCCTGTCGAGAGGTTCGCAACGGCGACGAACTGCCCATAGAGACCGGCCTCGACGGCCCCTATCCCACCGGGAAGCATGCTCAGGACCCCGAGGAGCGAACTCAGCGCGAACACGAAGACGACGAGGAGGAAAGGCCCCTCCACGCCAAGCCCCACGGCGCAAAGATACACGCCGGCACACTCCAGGCCCCACGAGCAGAAGGAGATGGCGGTCCCCACCAGGAGCGGTCTCGTCCCCAGGAGCTCGTTCGATGCCCCGTGGAAGTCACTCAGGTGGGGGGCGAGGCGGTTGACGAGCGGCAGCTTCGAGAGGACGCTTTCGGCCGCCAGAGAGAGGCGTTTAGAGCGCAGGACGGCGATTCCGAAGGCCGCTAGGGCGAGGAATATCAGCATTGTCCAGGGGGGTAGATCAAGGGCAAAGGCGCCAAGGAAACCCCATAAGACCATACCTGTACCGTCGGTGGCGCGTTCGGCAAAGACCGCGGGTGCCGTGCGCGCTATCGGGGCTCCCGTGGCCCTGCGGACGAAGACACTCTTCAGCACCTCACCGAGCTTGCCCGGTGAGATCGTCATCGAGAGACCTGACGTGAAGATCGCGGCGTTTATCAGCGTTGGAACGGAGACTTCAAGTACCCTGAGGTAGTACGTCCAGCGGAAGAAGCGTACGACGTAGGAGAGGGCGACGAGGCCAAGGATCGCTGGTATGAGGGCGTAGTCGAAGCTCTCGAGGGCTGCGGCGAGCTCGCCGAGGTCGGAGAGGACGGCGAGGATAAGGTAGACAGCGGCGCCCAGGGCGAGGGCGAGGACGAGATTTCGCCTCAGCCGTGCCACAAGGGTATTACGTAGATGACCGTCCCGACCACGACCAGCCAGAGGAGAAGTGAGATCTGGAGCGGCCTGTCGGAGAGGAGCAACGTGTCGGGGTTGCCGCCGCCGTCGCGGTGGACGAGCAACATGTAGCGGAAGACCCCGTA
>DASTKM010000355.1:0-4421 GCA_035715885.1 Rubrobacter sp. | reverse complement strand
CCGTACTCCTGGAGGTTGGAGGACATGCTGATCGTGAACGCGGGGACCGCCTCGACCCTCCGCCTCAGGGGCAACACCCGGCCCTGCTACAACGTGATCGAGGCAGAGGAAGGGCGGGTGGAGGTTTACCGCAAGTACCCGTTCAAGGAGCGCGAGCTCGCGGTGCGCTTCGACCGAAAGACCAGGGAGTACTCCCGCTCCGAGGAGAAGATCGGCGCTGAATATAGCGGACACCCGCAGCATTGAGCCAGATTTCAGTGGGCTCTTACGAACGGGGATGCTGAAGATCTATAGTTAGGTTGTCTCCGCCGAAGGCTTGAGGCGAACCTCATCGCCGACGGATAGCAAAAGAGCTCGGGCGGCGTTGCCCCTGTTCACGGCGAGGCTCAAGCGCCAATGGGAGTCGGGCACCGCGACCAGGTCACCCTCCTCCGCGGTTCCGAAGGTCTCCACGTACCTCGCCTCGATGACCTCATCCCGAATCCCGATCTCCAAGGGCGTGTCGTAGGGGAGGTCCAAGTCTTCCTGCATGACGGAGAGCCGGGCGTTACCGAAACGATCGATATTGATTATCTCCGCCGCGACACTCCCGCCTGGTTCCCGCCTGAACCCGGGGAAGTCAAGGGAAACCATCGAAGCTGGGGTCACCCCTTCTCCCAGATCGTCGAGATTCGCCCCAGCGGCTAGGTGGGCCGCCACCGGGGAGAACACGTCACGGCCGTGAAAGGCGCTGGAGACGGGATGCACATGGTATCGGGGGTTCGTTAGTTGCACCGCTCGCACGATGCCACCTAGAGCTTCGGCCGCGGGCAAGAGGATCCCATTGTCAGGGCCGACCAGGTAGGCGCCGCTGCGAACCTCGGCAGCGAGCGCCCGCCTCTTGGTTTTGTCCCCTGGGTCTACGACCGTCAGGTAGACGCTGTCTTCGGGCATGTACTGGGTGGCGTGCCGCAGCGCCTCCGCGCCCTGGATGACGTCAAACCCGGGGACGGTGTGTGTCACGTCTATTATGGTAGCTCCCGGCGCGATGCCCTTCATCACGCCATGACAGGTTCCCTCGAGGACGTCGGTGAGGCCGTAGTCCGATATAAAGCATATGGGCCTCATAAGAACAGTATAAGTCACCCTCACAGACACGGGCACCTAGCATTCGGTCGTCCCAACTGGCTTGCTTCTTGCCCATGACGAGGGTCTCGTCGGTGATGAACGTCATGATGCCAATGTTCATGACTTTGTTCAGCTATACAGAGAGTCGAGCGGGGTCAGCCACAGCCTTGTGCGAGTCCTCAATAGAGGCGGTAGGCAAAGGATCGTAGATACCTACCGGCCGAGATATCGAGAGCACAACGTGTGCGCAACCGCGCACCAACCCGAGTGAATCTCCTGAAAGGCTGAGAAATGCGTTAGTGCTGAAATACGGCTATTTGCAGGGATTCTGCACGTTTGAGAAACCTCTAGCAAACTATCGCGCTGCCTTCACACGGCAGAGGACGCTGGTTCGATCCCGGCATCGCCCACTCTCAAGATACCTCGTTTTGCAGGTGAAACGTGGAAGACCAGAGAAGGTTTTTGACACGCTCGGGAGCCTTTGTGCTACAACCGTGCAGCAACGCGGAGAGCAGCCTGCGCAGGTAGTTCTTAGCGGCTTTAATGATCCTTGCTAAGTGACATTACTCGACTACTGTGTGGCCTTAGAGGAAGCAGATTGGTATCCATAGCTGGCTTCTTATCAGCGAACAAACTGTGACACCGAGGGCAGGAGGAAGAGCAAGGCTATGATTCAGGATCGTTCTCCAGGAAGGAACTGGGCGGGCAATTACACCTACCGGGCGCAGAAGCTGCACCGGCCATCGACGATCGAGCAGCTGCAAGAGATTTTCGCCAACGCACCCTGTGTGCGCGTCTTGGGTTCTCGGCACTCGTTCAACGACATCGCCGACTCCTCAGAGCTCATAACGCTTGAGGCCATGCCCATGGACGTAGTTGTCGACCATGAAGCAGAGACGGTCTCCTTCAACGCGGCTCTAAAGTACGGCGAGCTGGTAGAGGCCTTGAACGAAGAAGGTGTGGCATTGCATAACCTTGCTTCGCTTCCCCACATCTCCGTTGCAGGCGCCGTGGCGACGGCGACTCACGGCTCGGGCGTGACGAACGGCAATCTCGCGACCGCGGTCGTGGGCCTGGAGCTCGTGACGTCCGACGGTCAGATCATCGAAATCTCCAGAGGCGAGCCTGATTTCGACGGCCTCGTGGTCGGGCTTGGCGCGCTGGGCGCGGTCACCCGGATCACCCTTGACGTGGAGCCAGCCTACGAAGTGCGGCAGCGAGTCTTCGAAGGTCTAAGCTGGGAGGCTCTCTTCGAGCATTTCGACGAGATCATCTCGTGCGGCTACAGCGTCAGCATCTTTACCCGCTGGGGTGAGACAATCGATCAGATCTGGGTCAAGAGCCGGGTCACTGATGAGCCCGAGCAGGTAGAGAGTGATCTCTTCGGAGCAGTCGCTGCAGCAGTTGACCGGCACCCGATCCTCGGACTCGACGCGACCTCCTGTACGCCGCAGTTGGGCAGGCGCGGCCCCTGGGCCGAACGCTTACCCCATTTCCGCATGGGTTTTACGCCGAGCAGTGGCGAGGAGTTACAGTCGGAGTATCTATTGCCGCGCCGGTACGCTGTGGAGGCCATAGAAGCCGTGCGAAGCCTCGCAGACGAGATCCGACCGATCTTGCAGGTGTCCGAGATTCGCACAGTGGCCGCAGATCGGCTATGGATGAGCATGAGCTACGGACAAGACACCGTCGGTATCCACTTCACCTGGAAGCCTGAGCGAGAGGCGGTTGAGGATATGCTAGTCCAACTCGAAACCGCGCTCGTCCCATTCAAGGCACGCCCGCACTGGGGCAAGCTCTTCAATGCGGATGCGGCGGCGATCGCTCCGCACTATGAGCGCATGTCAGACTTCATCCGTCTAGTCGAGCGGCTCGACCCGCGCGGAGCATTCCGCAATTCGTGGCTGAAAGCTCATGTGCTTGGTGAGTAATGACTCACCCCTCAGGAGGGGGACCAGCGTGACAAGCTGCCTCTCCGAGCCGGACAGCTTCCATGATGACCGCCATGCGCTTGGTCCTCGCTACGCTCACAGTCCTTGCACTAGCAAGGCATCATGAGTTGCGGCAGCACGCTGAATCTATTTCGTCCGCGATCGGCCGAGCGACGCAAGCCCGGCAGTCTGCACACTCACTCTAACCACTGTTCGTCACCACGTCGGACGCGCTCCACGAGACGCTCGGCGGCCCGGTAACAGAGAGCCCACATCGTCAGTGTTGGGTTGACCCCGGGACAGGTTGGAAAGACAGCTCCGCCGAAGACGTACAGTCCTGGTGTGTCGTGGACACGCAGATCGGGGTCCACCACCGAGGAGGCAGGATCTTCGCCCATGCGGCATCCGCCGAGGTCATGGCTACTGCAAACGCCACGAAAGCGCGGACCACGCCACGTTCTCACCGCACCCATCGCGTAAAGGATGTTTTCGGCCTCCCTTTCCATCCAGTCGGCAAGGCGCCTCTCGTTCTCTCGCAGATCGCAAGTGATGCGTACAAGGGGGAGCCCGAGCCCGCTACGGTCACGGTATCGAGGGTCCAGGTCGAGGAAGTCGGTCTCATAGGACAACGACTCGGGCTGGAGCCGAATCGCGCAGACGTGCTGCCAGTGTCTAAGGTGATCCTTGTACCCCTTGCCCCAGGACGGAACGTCGGGCGGTAAACCCTCGCGGCTTATCTGTATCGGCAACTGCTGGTTTTCGATGTTGGGGGTGGCCCCGCCGACGAACCCGTGAGCCGCCGAGTCGAAGTCGGCGGCAATGAAGTCGTCCAAGCTCCACATCTGCGCCGCCGGACCGGTGTGCTTGTTGAAGACCACATCCGGGAAGTAGCCGTAGACATCGGCCCACATCTTGGTCATGAAGTGCTTGCCGACCTGGCCCGCGTTGTTGCCCAAGCCACCTGGATGCCGCTGGTCCCCCGAGAGCAATAAGAGCCTTACGTTCTCGAAGGTGTAGCCACATAGGATTACTGTACGCGCCTCCTGCACTTGAGGGGTTCCATTGGCGTCCACGTACTCGACGCCGCTGGTGTGCCCGCTCGAGTCGGTGAGGACGCTGACGACCCTGCAGTGGGTTCGCAGGTCGAGGTTGCCGGTCGCAAGCGCCTCGGGGACCGAGGTCAGACCGGGATGCCACCGCTCGTCGTTGAAAGGACCAAAACCCCCACTCCAAGCGCAGTAGGAGGTCGCCGGGTACCCGTTGTAGGGCTCGCTGTTCACGGCGACCGGCGTCGGGTAGGGATGTAAACCCATCTCCTTGGTGGCTTTGGAGAAGATCTCGCTCGTGCGGAAGGGTCTCAGTGGTGGCAGCGGGTAAGGTTTG
>DASTKM010000354.1:0-12116 GCA_035715885.1 Rubrobacter sp. | reverse complement strand
GAGGGAGCGGGGATGAGGATCCCGTCGGCCCCGACGCCGAAGTGCCTGTCGCAGGCTTTCGTGGCGAGGTCATGGAGATCCATCCCCTCTACTTCGCCAGGATCGAAGATGAGGAAATCGTTGCCGCAGCCTTGCATCTTGGTGAAACGCATAGAGCGGATTCTACCGGATGGCCTGTTCGCGGTGGCGGCGAGAAAATGCCGTTGGGAACGGAACAGTGGTCCCGTATATTTCCCCGGTGAGAAGAGACCGCGCGAAATATCGCCGTCGCAGGCTCGGAGCCTTGTTCGTTGCCGCGGCCCTCGCCGTGGCCCTGTACGTGGGTGGCGTGGCAGGGGCTGAGCCGCAGCCCGTCCACTACACCGTTGCGCCTGGAGATACGCTCTGGGGAATAGCAATAGAGCACACCGCGGTCTGGGAGGATCCGAGGCCGAAGGTGGAGGCCATCCGCGAGGCCAACGATCTCTCGGGGTATGAGATCTACCCCGGCATGAGCCTGAAGGTGCCCTCGACCGTCTGATCCACGTCCGTGGTATCCTCGAATTCCTGCAATGGTGTTGCGAGGAGAGAGCTTGGAAGACCGCGGCGAAGTCTGTCTGGCTGAGGAGGTCGAACGTTTTCGGCGGCTCGGCCTCTCTGATGGGGAGATAGCGAGCAAGTTGGGCGTCGATGCGAGCTGGGTCGCGACCGTGGTCTCCTCGGGGGAGGAGGAGACTGCTCTGGAGTCAGCAGACTGAACTGCTCCCCACCCGAAGTATCCCTCTACTCTTGTGCGCGTCCTCCGAGGTGTTTGGCCAGAAAGCGTTCTGCGGCTGCGTAGAACTTCAGACGGTTCTCGGGACGGGCGAAACCGTGACCTTCGTCCTCGAAGAGCAGGTACTCGTAATCTATGTCTTTCTCCTTCATGGCGGCGACTATTTGCTCCGATTCGGCCTGTTTTACGCGTGGGTCGTTCGCGCCCTGGGCGATGAGCATCGGTATCCTGATGCGGTCGACGAAGAACAGGGGTGAGCGTGACTCGAGGAAGTCCCCTTCGGTGTCGGGATTGCCGACCCGCTCGTGGAAGGTCGCGAGGAGAGGCTTCCAGTAAGGCGGGATGCTGTTTATCAGGGTGATCAGGCTCGAAGGACCCACGATATCGACGGCGCACCGGAAGAGGTCGGGCGTGAACGTGGCCCCGGCGAGTGCGGCGTACCCACCGTAGGAGCCGCCGTAGATCGCGACCCGCTCGGGGTCGGCCACGCCCCTCTGTACGGCCCACCCGACCGCGTCAACGAGGTCGTCGTGCATAGTACCGCCCCACTCTTTGTTCCCCGCGTTCAAGAACTCCTTGCCGTACCCCGTCGACCCACGATAATTCACCTGCAGACACGCGTACCCCCTGTTGGCGAACCACTGCGCCTCGGGATCATAGCCCCACCCGTCGCGCACCCAGGGACCACCGTGTACGTTCAAGATCATCGGCATGGGTCCGCCGGACGTTCCTGGCGGGAGCGTCAGGTAGCCCTCTATGGTGAGGCCGTCGCGGGAGGCGAAGGAGACGGGCTCCATTCTGGCGAGGGTGTACTCCGCGAGGTCGGGGCGTGCGTCGAAGAGATGCTCACCGCGTTTGTTCTTGCGGTCGTAGGCGTAGTAGGAGGCTCCGCCTTGGTCGGCGGTGAAGGCGACGAGCCAGTTCTCATCCGCCCTGTCGCGGCTAGTCACGCCGAAGTCTCCGCGGCCAAGGCCGCCTATGACCTCGAAGTCTTCCCTGATGTCGTCGTCGAGCACGACCCACTCCGTCCTCGCGCGCTCCACGGCGGCGGCCTGGGCCTCGTGGGTCTCTGGGTGCTTCACGACCCTGCCGACATCGTAGCGCGGGTCCTCGACTAGCGTCTTTGTCGAGCCATTTTCGAGGTCGAGCAGGACGAGTCGGGAGGCGTTGGCCCCGCGGGAGTCTATGAGGTACATCTTCACGCCGCTCTCGGTAAAGCCGACGGGCCCGCTGGAGAGCGCGTCCTCCTTGCCCCAACCGAGGAGCTTGCGCCAGTCCGCGTCTTCGTCGGCTCCCTCTCGCACGAGCAAGTCGAAGCCGCCGTCCGGTGTGGCCGCCATCGCGCCGCGCACCCTGAGGTGTGCGTCTACCACCCAGCGGACGGCGTTGCCGGGGTTCCTGGCGACGAGTTCCAGGTCGCCCGTCGAGAGGGCGAGGCGGTAGACGTCGTGGAGCTCCTGGTTCTCCCTGTTCAGCGCGACGAGCAGCGCATCCGGGAAACGGCGGCTACTGTCTACGATCTGGGCCTGCACGTCGTCGAAGGGGGTCAGGTCACGGTCCTGTTTCGTGGAGGCATCTACGGCGTGCACGCGCCAGTTCTCGTCGCCGCCCTCGTCCTGGAGGTAGACGATGTGGGTATTGTTCTCGGCCCAGAAGAACACCCTGATGCCGCGCTTTCTGTCGTCGGTCACCGGCTCGAAGTCAACGCCGCCCGCGGGGCGCCCCACCGGACCGACCCAGACGTTGAGGACGCCGTCTTTCGGGGCCAGGTAGGCCAGGCGTTCTCCATCTGGGGAGAGACGCGGCGCTACCTTCTCCGGGTTACCGAAGAGGACTTTGAGTGGGATCAGGGGTACGTTGGAAGCGTCGGTCATGTGTTCCCCTCAGAAGTCCCCGAGCACGTCGGCCATAGAGTACAGGCCGGGCTTCGCGTTCGCGGCGAAGCGGGCGGCCCTGAGAGCGCCGTCGGCGAATGTGCGGCGGGAGAGGACGCGGTGGACGACCTCGAGCTCCTCTCCACCCGAGTAGAAGACGAGCCTGTGCTCCCCGACAACCGCGCCGCCGCGCAGGGCGTGGATGCCGATCTCACCTTCCTGCCTGGGTGCCAGACCCTCCCGCCCGTAGACGACGACCTCGTCCAGGTTCCTCTTTCTGCCCTCGGCGGCGGCCCGGGCGAGAAACAGGGCTGTGCCGGAGGGCGCGTCCTTCTTATTCCTGTGGTGGGCTTCTACGACCTCGATGTCGTAGCCCTCGCCGAGCTTGGCCGAGATTTCGCGAACCACCTCGCGCAACAGGTTAACCCCGACGCTCATGTTGGGGGCGCGGACGATGGGCACGCTGTCCGAAGCCTCCTCGACCCTCGCCAGTTGCTCGGCAGAGAGTCCCGTTGTCCCTATGACGTGCGGTCTCTGGTAAGAGAGGTGCTCTACGGTCGCCTCCGGGGTGGTGAACTCGATCAGGACCTCGGCTGATCCGGGCGGGTCTTCTGTGGCGGTTACGCTGGTCTTGCCGAGGCCGCAGAGCTCGCCCAGGTCGGAGCCGAGCTCTGCGGCCCCTGCTCTGAGGGTGCCGCCTTCCAGTTCGATCCCTTCCGTTTCGAGGGAGGCGCGGCAGATCTCGCGTCCCATGCGGCCCGCCGCCCCTATTACCGCTATTTTGGTCAAACTTCTTCCGGGGTCGGGAGGAGGTGGTTCGACTCCTCCATCACGCGACGAAGGGTATCCAGGTTCTCGCCCTGGAGTGGGATCATCGGCAGCCGCATCTCGTCCGAGCACAGCCCAAGGATCGAAGCTGCCGTCTTGACGGGAATGGGGTTGGTCTCGACGAAGAGTGCGCGGAAGAGCGGCAGCAGCTCGTAGTGGAGCTCGCGGCCCCTCTCCCAGTCCCCTTCGAGCAGGGTCCTCACCATATCGGAGACGACAGCAGGGGCGACATTGGAGGCTACGGAGATCACACCGTGCCCTCCAAGGGCCATAAGAGGGAGCGTCATCGGATCATCCCCGGAGAGGATGGCGAACTCTTCGCCGCAGAGGCTCTTTATGTCGCTAACCATGTTCATGGAGAGGGTCGAATCCTTGACCCCGACGATGTTCGGGATCTCGGAAAGGCTGGATATGGTCTCGGCTGAGATGGTTACGGCCGTCCGGCCTGGGATGTTGTAGAGGATGATTGGTAGATCCGTGCTCTCCGCTATCGTGGCGAAGTGCCTGTACAGCCCCTCCTGGGTCGGCTTGTTGTAGTAGGGGGCGACCTGGAGAGAGCCGTCAGCACCCTCCTCTTCAGCCATCTTCGTGTACTTGATCGCCATGTCCGTACTGTTGGACCCAGAGCCCGCGATAACGGGCACCCGCCCTTGGGCGACCCTCACCACGGTGCTTATGACGAGGCGGTCCTCCTCTTCGGTCATGGCAGGGGTCTCGCCCGTGGTCCCGCAGGGGACGAGGCCGTGGATGCCATTGTGGATCTGGAACTCGACCATACCTTCCAAGGCTTCGACGTCCACCTCCCCGTTCCTGAAAGGTGTGACGAGGGCCGTGAACGCGCCGCTAAACATCTCTCTCCTCCAACTCGAAGTCCCTGTGCAAAACCCTTACCGCTTCTTCTACCCTTCCTGCCGGCAATACGCAAGTCACCTGTATCTCTGAGGTGGAGACCAGCCTTATGGGGATACCGGCCTCCCCGAGCGTCGCGAACATCCGCGCCGCGTAGCCTGGGCGGTTGAGCATCCCCGTCCCGACGACGGAGACCTTGCCAAGCTGCTCCTCGCCCTCGATACGCCCGTTCAAAGAGTCCGCGACCGCGCCCGCGATCCGCAGGGCCTGGCTGAAGTCGCCGCGACGGACGGTGAAGGCCACATCCGAGGTGCCTTCCTTCGGGGCGCTCTCCACGATGACGTCGACGGAGATGCCCGCTTCGGCCAGAGGGGAGAAGACGCGGCTCATCGTACCAGGGCCGGTCTTTATGCCTGTCAGGGTGATGCGCGAGACGTCGAGGTCGTGGACTATGCCGGCGACCGTCTCCCGGGTCTCCAGGTGTTCCAAACCGTTACCTCCAGTGATGATCGTACCAGGACCCTCTTCGAAGGAGCTCTTTACGTGGATCTCGACCCCGTGCAATGCCCCTAGCTCCACGGCCCGCGGGTGCATCACTTTCGCGCCGCGCCACGACATCTCGGCCATCTCCGAGGAGAGTATGACGGGTATGCGCCGCGCCCCCGCCACGATGCGCGGGTCGGCGGTGTAGACGCCGTCAACATCCGTAAAGACCTCGCAACGTTCCGCCCCGAGCGCCGCCGCGAGCGCCACGGCCGTGGTGTCCGACCCACCGCGCCCGAGCGTCATGATATCACCGAGGGCATTGACCCCCTGGAAGCCTGCGACGATGGCTACCTGTCCCTCGTCGAGCAGGCCTCGCAGGCGGTCCGGCTGTATCCCCGAGATAAGCCCCGAGCCGTAGCGCCCCGTGGTCTTCATGCCTGCCTGCGGTCCTGTCAGAGAGGTGGCGGCGACGCCCCTGTCGTGCAGGGCCATCGCCAGGAGCGCGACGGACTGCAACTCGCCCGTAGAGAGTAGCTGGTCGATTTCCCGCGGCGAAGGGTCGCGGCTTACCTCGCCTGCCAGGCGCAGCAGTCTGTCCGTCTGTTTCCCCATCGCCGAGACGGTCACGACGAGGCCGTGACCCGAATCGTGGACCCTCTTCACCCGCTCTGCGACGGCCCTTATGTGCTCCGCCGTCGCCACCGAGCTCCCGCCGTATTTCTGGACGATGATTCCCAGGGCAAGCTACCTTCCGACGCTACTGCACCAGAATAGCATTTTGTCCGATGGCTACAGGAGGAGTGAAAGGCTGAGGGCTCTCAAGGCAATGGCTGGCCTCCTGTGACACCGAGGGTCTCGCCGTTCACGTAGCTCGCTTCCTGGGAGGCGAGGAAGACGAAGGCCGGGGCGAGCTCTACCGGCTGGGCCGGGCGGCCCATGGGGGAGGTGCCGCCGAAGCTGGAGACTGTGTCGCCTGGCATGGAGGCCGGGATGATCGGGGTCCACACCGGACCAGGCGCCACTGTATTCGCCCGCAGCCCATACTGTACGACCTCCTGGGCGAGCCCCTTTGTGAAGGTGATGATGGCGCCTTTCGTGCTCGAGTAGGGAAGCAGCGTTGGTGAAGGCTGGTATGCCTGGATGGAAGATACGTTGATGATCGAACCACCCTCGGGCATGTGTGGAAGCGCTGCCTTGACGAGCCAGAACATCGCGTAGATGTTGGTCTTGAAGGTGCGGTCGAGCAGGTCGGTCGATACGTCTGCTATCCCTTCGACCGTCATCTGGTGGGCTGCGTTGTTGACGAGTATGTCTATCCGGCCGAACTCGTCTACCGCCTTCTGGATGAGATCCTGGCAGTTGGCCTCATCGGCCACGTCTTTAGGCACCCTGACGGCCCTGCGGCCCGAGTCTTCGACGGCCTGCGCTGCCTCCTGGGCGTCGGCCTCCTCCTCTACTAGGTAGGAGATCACGACGTCGGCACCCTCGCGGGCGAAGGCCAGCGCAACCGCCCGCCCTATCCCCGAGTCACCGCCCGTTATGACCGCCTTCTTGCCTTCGAGCTTGCCACTTCCGCGGTAGGTATCGACACCGTAGTCTGGCTCGGGTTGCATCTCCTGTTCCAGGCCGGGGTGCTGGTCCCGCTGGTCCTGTTCGGGATACTCGGGTTGCGGATACTGCTGCGTCGGGTCCTGCTGCCTGTGCTGGTCTTCTGACATCCTGATCTTCCTTCCGCGCGGCTGATCTACTCGTTTCTTGCGGTCATTTGCCCTTTTACTTGCCGCATCAAACCGTGAAGGCGCGCCTCCGAGCGGCATCCTGTCTCGGGCGGGGGAAGATCCTCTGTTCGGTAGGGTGAACTGCAGGATCATCACCGACGCGTGAGCCCGAAGTGCTGACTTGCTGTTGGTGAGTCGTGCGTGAGGCTCGAGCCTTACGCGCGATGCCGTTGCGGCGGGATGTGTTGACGGTCGCGGGACGGGCTTTCAGCGATGGGGGTGTGGAGTGAGATCTTGCCGGTGCGCAGACGGGTCCACAGCGCGACGAGAGACATTCCCAGGAGCATGACGGCGGGGATGAGCAGGCCACCTTCGGGACCGAACGAGCCACCGGTCCAGAGTTCCGGGCCGCTCTGTTCTGTGGCCAGGAGAGTAGCGCCGGAAGGTTCTAAGCCGCTGACAGGGAAGCCGTAGATTGCGCCCTGGAAGAGGTTCCAGGTGATATGCAGACCTATGGGGATCGCCAGTTCCCCGGAGAGCACGTAGCCAAAGCCGAGCATCAAGCCGGCGAGGACGATGTTGAGCGTGCTTATGGGCGTGGCGTTCGGGTTGCCGGCGTGTAGCACGCCGAAGAAGACCGAGGAGAGGAGCCAGGCGAGCAGGATGGCGCCGCCGGGACCGAGGGCCGGGTAGTTCAGGCCCTCGGCGGCGTTCTTGAGCTGGTAACCTCGGAAGATCGTCTCCTCGTAGAAGCCGATGCACAGGAACGCGGCGGTGGGGATGAGCATGGCGACGGCGAAAGGAGCGCCGGTCCCGTAGGTCTCGAAAGCGCCTGTTACCGTGACCCAACCAAGCCCAAGCTCGACGAGGAAGACCGCCGTCATGAGCAGCGCGCCGAGGGCCATCCCGAAGAGCAGGTCGAGCCACCATCCGGCGCCGAGACGGAACCCGAACGCCGAGAACGGTCTTCTGTCGAGGAAGCGTCCCGCAAGCCACACCGTCAGGATGGCTGCCAATAGGCTGGTTACAGCACTTACAAGCGGTAGAACGGGGGAGTAAGGGATGACCGAGGCGTCGGGTCCGCTGGATGCGGTCCGCCCGTCAGAACCCTCAAGTAGCCACGTGACCGCCAGCAAGCTCAGGAGGATCTGGACAAGCTCCCAGTAGGCCCAGTATTGGATCGCCAACCGCCACAGCGCCCTGAGCCGTCCAGTACTCTTGTCGAGAAACAGTTCCAAGCAGCCTCCGCTTGCCTGAGCGTGCTAATGCAGCCTGATGGTCTCTTCCAGGGCCTCGATGTAAGAGCGTACCATCTGCTGGAAGGCGTCCAGTTCCTCGAGCGCCTGCTTTCCGGCGCGACCCCACCCTCCGAACCTCGCTTTGAGGACCTCAGTGGTGTAGTAGACGCCCCGATAGTAGGGGATGAGCTGCTCGAATTCCATGGCGCGCCGCCCTGGGCGGACGCTGCTCTCGCTCGCCTGCGTCGCTCCTACCCGGAACTCTGGTCCGCCTGTGAGGCGTTCTATCCCGCTGTCCAGCCCGTCGAGGGCAGCGAGGACCTCCTCGTCTCGCGGCCTGTCTGCAAAGTCTGTGCCTGAGTAGAGGTAGCGTACCTCCCCCGACTGATCTATGACGACGATGGAAGGCACGGCCACGCCCTCCTCTGCATTCCACAGGCCGCACAGACGGGCGAGCTCTCCCTCTGGGTCACTAAGGAGGGGGAAAGGAAGCAAGAGTTTCCCGACCATCTTCGCGTTGTTGGATGGGGGGTCGACGCTGATGCCTGCTATCTGCGCCCCCCGCCTCTCGAACTCTTCATACTCCCTGGCGTAGCGGGCCAGTTGCCCGTTGCAGTAGGGAGACCAGTCGCCCCTGTAGAAGATCAGCATCACAGGTCCCATCTCCAACTGGCCCGAGAGGCTCCAGGGATAGTCTTGCTGATCCGGCAACTCGAAGTACGTGATCTTTTGCCCGACACCCAACCCGGCCACGTGATGCTCCTCCCTCGTTAATCCTCCAGGGTGCGAATATAGCATGGAGGACGCGACTTCTCGCGGAAGTGAAACCGGCCCTCCTGGTTACCGCCTCCACCCGCAGTAGCGAAGGCAAAGTCGGCTGGTCTGCACACGCCGGCCCCGGCTGGTGCTCAGCGGGAAAGGATCCAGCGCTTCAGTCCCCCGGCCCAGTACGTTACCATCTGCCACAGGGAGGCTTCTTCGTAGCCTTTCTGGACGACCAGGGGGCTGCTACCTGCGTTGCGGCCGTCCACCGAAACCGTGACGGTGCCTAGCTTGCGCCCGGCTTCGGCGGAGGGCGGCGCCTCCTCGTTCTTCGTGCGCTGCTCGACCTTCAAGCCTGGGCCGGCGAGCGCGGATACGTTCTTTGCGGCGACGAGCTTCACCGTCTCGCCCCTGCGGTAGGGCAGTTCCAGGTCCGCGTAAGGTTCTTGGTGTTCGACGAGAGGCTCGCGTTCGTACTCGCCGAAGCCGTACTCGAGCGCCGTAGTGGCTGCCTCATAACGTTGCAGGTCCTCTGCGGCGTCGAGCACCACTGCGATGTAGGACTCGTCGTCGCTCTTTGCGGAGGCCACGAGGCAAGGCCCGGCCTGGGGAGAGGTGCCCGTCTTGGCGCCCGTCGCTGGCCCGTAGTCGTAGCCTGAATTGGGTAAGACGAGCAGGTTGGTGTTGACGACGTCTATCTCCCTGTCCTGCGTCGAAATGGTGGCTTCAGGCATGTCGACGATCTCGCGGAACTCGGGATACTTCACCGCCTCCCTGGTTATCGTCGCGAGGTCTGCGGCGCTCGAGTAGTTACCGCGGGCGTCGATGCCGGCAGGGTTCTCGAAATGGGTGTTCTCCAGGCCCAACTCCTTCGCCTTATCGTTCATCTTGGCGACAAACTCGTCCACGCTGCCGTCCCCCAGATACTCGGCCAGGGCGTAGACCGCGTCGGTGCCGGAAGGTACCAGAGCCGCCGTGAGGAGGTCCCTGACGCTCACGCGGTCGTAGGGGTAGAGGCCGATGTTGCTGTAGATGGAGCCGGCGTAGGAGGCTGCGTCCTCCGAGACAGTTACTTGTTCGTCGAAGTCAACACCCTCATCCAGTGCCACCAGGGCGACCATGATCTTGGTCGTCGAGGCTATAGGGACCTGCTCGTCCGGGTTCTTGCCCGCCAGGTAGAGGCCTGTGTCGGCGTCGATGAGCGTCCAGGAACCGGCGTTCAGCTTAGGGGCCCCGGGAGGCGCCTCGGGCGTCTTCTCCTGGGCCACGGCCCGATCGAGTGAGAACACTGGTGAAAGGAGCAGCAAGATCAGGAACGCTATAGAGGTCGCAGGTCCTTTGACTGGGGTCATTCTTACTCGCACCCGTTGCTCTCCTCTACCTCGATAACCGGCTGTGCTCCCCCTACAACGATGCCGCCGGCGGCGGACGAGAGTATTTTGCACGAGAGGACCTTCCCTTACCACCCCGAAGACCGTCGATCTTGTGGGATTATGGAGAAGATTCACAGCATCAACCATTGCCGCTGCGATGGGGTGGGGTTACGCTTAGGGTGGTCCGTGCTCTTTCGGCGAGAGGAGGATGCATGGGAGACCGTCGGAAGAGGTTGGCCAGAGAGGACTTGGAGGCCATGCGCCAGGAGTTCGTAGTCGGCGAGCAGGCCGGCAGCCTGGACGACGACCTCCATCAGATCCGCCGCAGTGCCAGGCTTGGCGTGAGCCCCGAAGACTGGGCCAGGGCGCGGAAGCTGTCGCCGGCCTACGCCAGGGCGCTTCGGAGGTACCTGGATCAAGGATAGAGTCCGGTCGTGAACGCCTCGATCTTTTCGGATCTGGCAAATATCACTCATTTGGGGGATGCGCCGCCTGCTCCTCATATCGTAGAGTAGTGCAAGACCGGGCGAGGATCCCTCTCTCATGACCCCGACGCCCGGCGACATTACCCATAGGATCGGGCCTTCGGTACCTTCCCCCTCCTTACCGGCCCGGTCCTACTCCGTTGCCCCCGCCAGCACGCCGTATCGGGCCAGGGTCCCTGATGGATCCAGGCTCTTCCTCGCTCTCTAGACTCGCGAGAACGACTTCCGTACTAGAATACGATCGTTGCAGGGACGTTTTGTTTGTCCTCTAGGCTACGCCCTGTAAAGCACCGGAGAGGAGACCCGATGAGGATCCCGCCAACGGGATACCTGACGCTGCCCTGTGGGGAGCTTGTCCGCGTCATAGTCTGGGCCCGTACAGGGATCTTCCTCGTACTCGTCGTCGGCATCGCCACCGGAATTGGTTCTGTAGTCGCTGCGATGCGTTGGGAGGTTTAGAAGAATGGGTGTGCTCGATCTTGGATACCCTTTGTGGCTCTTGATATCCGTGCTCGTCGTTTTCGCCGGGCTCCTCTACTACATGCTGCGCGGAAGGGTGTCGGAGTGGCTGCGCGCGCCTCTGGCCATCGTTCTCGCGCCCGTGTGCACCGTTGCCGCTTTGGCTGTTGCCGTTGTGTTGTCCGCGCTGCTGTCCCCATTCTACGAAACACCGACCGATCCTGCGGGGCCGCAACCCAGTACATCACCGGCGACGACCCCAGGTACCACGCTTCTGGAGACGACCGGCCCAACGGCATCTCCGACATCGTCCCCGACGGCGTCCCCAACTGCATCCCCAACAGCTTCACCCTCTGCGTCCGCGACAGCGTCTCCCTGAAATGGTGACCAGCGCGGATCGAGGAAGGGTCGACCCTTCCTCGATCCGCTGTAAACTGCAGGGTGTCCTGGTTCGAAGGAGGTAGTTTCGTGAGGGTTTTGGTCGCTGGCGCGCACGGAAAGACGGCGAGGCGTCTGGTACGGATGCTGGCCGAAGATGGCCACGAGGTCAGGGGACTCGTCCGCAAGGAGGAGCAAACAGGCGATGTCGGGGCGGACGGAGCCGAGCCTGTGGTGGTCGACCTCGAAGCCGAGGAGGTCGGAGGGGGGATCGGGAGGGCGGTCGAGGGGTGCGACGCCATCGTGTTCGCCGCCGGCGCCGGACCGGGGAGCGGGGCCGAGCGCAAGGAGACGATGGACTACGGCGGGGCCGCCAAGCTGGTCGAGGCCGCGGAGGAACGTGGGGTGCGCCGCTACTTGATGCTCAGCTCTATTGGCGCGGACGACCCTGAGGGGGGCTCTGAGCCGATGCGACCTTATCTCCGCGCCAAGTCCCGCGCTGACGAACGTCTGAAGAGCAGTAGTCTCGACTATACCATCATCCGCCCTGGCAGCCTGACCGAGGATGAGGGCACGGGCACCATAGAGGCGGCCGAGAAGCTAGGGAGGCGGGATGAGATCCCCCGCGAAGACGTTGCCAGTACCTTCGCCCATGCGCTCGAAAACGAGAACACATACCACAAGACGTTCGTTACACCGGTTGACGCATCGGTACTGACTCTCACGGTGACGACCGTTAAATGAGCAGGTGCATAGCCAGGTAAAGTGTCACTAGGCTCAGAAGACAGGAGGCGCGGAGTGGGTCTGCCCGACCAGAGATAGAGCACGCTCCATGTAACCTAGTGACGATGTCAGAAGATCGTCGCGCAGAGATGAACAGCGTGTTTCGGCTGTGGAAGGCCGCTAAGAGCG
>DASTKM010000353.1:0-2414 GCA_035715885.1 Rubrobacter sp. | reverse complement strand
CACGATGTGGGTGATCGTAGCGGCGTGTCTGGTCCTTTTCATGCAGGCGGGATTCGCTATGCTCGAGGTCGGCTTCTCCCGGATGAAGAACGTGGGGAGCGTGGTGGCGAAGATCCTGGTAAACCTCGCCATCGCCGCCCTTTTGTTCTGGGCGGTCGGGTTCGCGCTGGCCTTCGGTTCGGGTAACGCGCTCGTTGGCACCGAAGGCTGGTTCCTCGCGGTTCCGGCCGGACAGGTCAACGATGTCTACGCCGGTCTTTCCTGGACGCAGGTCCCGCTCTCGGCCAAGTTCCTCTTCCAGGTCGCGTTCTGCGCCGTCTCACTGGCCATCGTGTGGGGCACGATGCTCGAGCGCACCAAGTTCGCGGTCTACGTCGTCTTCGCCATCGTCTTCGCTGGTCTGATCTACCCTATGGTGGGTCACTGGATCTGGGGCGGCGGCTGGCTGACCGAACTCGGCATGCAGGACTTCGCAGGCTCGACGGTCGTCCACCTCTCTGGCGCGATGGCGGCGCTCGCCGGCACTCTGCTCCTCGGTCCGCGCCTCGGCAAGTACGACGACGACGGCCGCCCCGTGAATATCCCTGGTCACAACATGCCGCTCGCCGTCCTCGGCGTCCTCATACTCTGGATCGGGTGGTGGGGCTTCAACCCAGGATCGACGATGGCCGCAGTTACCGACATCGCCGACATCGCCCTGACGACGAACCTTGCCGCAGCCGCCGGGGTCCTCGGCGCGATGGGCATGAGCTACCTGTACAGGCACAACGTGGACGTCGGGATGGGAGGAAACGGCGCAATAGCGGCCCTCGTCGCAATCACCGCGCCCTGCGCTTTCGTCGCGCCTTGGGCCTCGATCGTGATAGGCTTCGTCGCCGGCATAATAATGTACGCCACCCTCGTCTACGTGGATAAGATCGGGGTCGACGACCCGCTCGGCGCTATCGCGGCGCACGGCATGGGCGGTATCTGGGGCACGCTCTCCTGCGGCCTGTTCACCACCCCGGCCCTCGCAGCTGTCGGCCAGCCCGGCCTGTTCTACGGCGGCGGCCTCTACCAACTCGGTATTCAGGCTCTCGGTATCGTCGCAGCAGGGGGCTTCGTCTTCCTCGCCTCGCTCGCCGTCTTCGCGACGCTCAAGGCCACCATCGGCATCAGGGTCAAGCCCGAGCAGGAGCTCGACGGGCTCGATATCCACGAGCACGGAGTCTTCGGCTACCCCGACCTCGTCGCAACCGATTACCAAAACGGGAACGGGAAGATCTCCGATCCTATGGAAGGCGTGCCAGAAGGTACAGCCTAGAGCAGAAACGCGTTGGCACCGGCCGGATCTCCTCCGGCCGGTGTTTTTTCATGTCCGTCCAAAATCGGTAACGCCGTCTTGTATGCTGGTGCTAGAGGCGGACCGCAAGCGGCACGGAGGACAGCTTGGAAGGACCTGTAACACAAGCCACTGGCCACAATAACACCATCGTCAGCGTCTACGAGGACCGGGTCGAACTGAGGACCGGCTGGCAGTCCCAGAACGTCGAGCGCGTAGGCCTGCGCGACGTCGCCGTGATCGGCATAAAGGGCCTCGTCAACGTCACCCTGACGATAGAGACCAATACGGGTCGCGTCTACCAACTGAACCGCATGGCCCTCCCAGACGCGCGCAGGATCAAGAACGCCTTCGAACAGCAGAAGCGCAGGGCCGGCCTGTACGATTAGAGCATTTCAGCAAGTCAGCACGCGCCCCGTCGGGCGCTCGTCAGCATTTCAGCTTGCTGTTTCCGCTCTCGCCCGTCGCTCGTAGCCTCTTGAATCTGGAATTTGGAGTGGTCCATCATGTAGCCCTTTCTCAATTCACAATTCGAACTTTACAATTCAATAATACTTACGTCGTAAATGCGACGCTTATACTGTAAGCTGTCAAGGGTTGTAAGCAGAAGGAGGTTTTCAATGGCCGATGCAAAGCGGCAGCCGTTGAGCCGGCGACGGATACTAGAGGCGGCGGTACGGTTTGTGGATCGGGAGGGGTTGGAGGCTCTCAGTATGCGGAAGCTAGGGAGTGAGCTTGGGGTCGAGGCGATGTCGCTCTACAACCACGTCCCGAACAAGGGCGCTTTGCTTGATGGGATGGTCGAGGTCTTGCTTGGTGAGTTGGAGGTGCCGCCTGAGGACGAGGGCTGGGAGAGACGGATCAGGGAGGCTTACCGGGCTTTCCGGCGGCTAGCGCACGAGCATCCCAACGTCTTTCCCTTGCTCGTCGTCCGGCCGCCGGATACGATGGATGGGATCTGGCTGGTCGAGGAGTTCCTCAAGACGCTAAGGGAGGCGGGCTTCGACCCCCAGACGGCGTTGTACGCCTTCCGCGCTCTCTCCAGCTACGCTTCCGGCTACGCGATGGCCGAGATCCGCGGTTTTGCGATGGA
>DASTKM010000352.1:0-9524 GCA_035715885.1 Rubrobacter sp. | reverse complement strand
TGGCGTCAAGTAGAAGAAGCCGAGGTGCCCTTCGCCTGGGTCTCCCTCGACGAGCAGGACAACGATCCGATCCGGCTGTGGAGACACATTGTTGAGGCTTTGCGCCAGGTTGTGCCACAAGTGGAGGACTTCGGAGCCGATGTCCTTGTTGGACTGAGCGCCGTGGGGCAGAGGTTCGTCGGAATTACGCTTCCCACGCTCATAAACGAGCTCGCCGAGTTGCCACATCGGGTTGTGCTGGTACTCGACGACTACCAGTTCCTAACCGAGGAGCGCTCTCATGAAACGGTGGCCTTTCTGGTGGAACACATCCCTGAGAACATCCACCTCGTCATCTCGAGCCGGACCGACCCGCCATTGCACCTGGGGCGGCTGAGGGCCAGGGCACAGATGAACGAGATACGCACCGAGCAACTCGCCTTCACAGAGGAGGAAGCTGACTGCCTGTTGAACGAGAAGATGGCTCTGGAGATCGGCCCTGATGAGCTCTCCGTATTGCTCGAGCGTACAGAAGGGTGGCCTGCGGGGATCTACCTGGCCTCCCTGTCCTTGCAGAACAAGGAGGACAAGTATGCCTTCATCGAGTCCTTCAGGGGCTCCAACCGCTACATCGTCGGTCTGTTGGGAGAGGAGGTTCTGGCGAACCTCAGCGAGGAAGTGAGGCAGTTTCTACTCGAGACCTCGGTCCTGAGGACGATGACGGGTCCGCTCTGCGACGCGGTGACGGGCAGGAAGGATTCTGCTGTGCTCCTGCGCGAGCTCGCCCGCTCCAACCTGTTCGTGGTTTCTCTTGATGAGCAGGGCGAGTGGTACCGATACCACCATCTCTTCTGTGAGTTGCTGCTCTACGAGCTCAAGAGTAGCCAACTCGATCTGGTGCCTACCCTGCGCGAACGGGCGAGCGTGTGGTTAGAGGGCGCGGGATTCTTCGAGGGGGCGATTAGGCAGTCCAGCGAAGCCGGTGACTATGAGCGTGTGGGGCTATTGATCGCGCGCCATTGGTATGGATACGTGTCCGCCGGCCAGACGGCGACTGTGGAAAGGTGGCTCGAGTCGTTACCTGAAGAGGAGGTCACCCATGATGCAGCATTCGCCCTGGTGAAGGCGTGGATCTCTGCCCTCGGTGGCCGGCGCGAAGAGAGCGCGAGATTCCGGACGCTCGCCGAGAGCATACCGTACGAAGGCCCGCTTCCCGACAGAACTGCATCGGTCGAAGCAGGCGTGGCTATCCTCCGGGCCAGCTTCGGTTACGATGGCGTCAGCAGCTCTCTTGAGGCTGCCCGGCGCGCCGCAGAGCTGGAGCCTGGCCCAACCTCGCCACGGGCCGCGATGGTGCGCTTCGCGCTGGGATGCAGCCTATACCTTTCTGGGGACCCAGCGGGGGCTCGAAAGTCGCTCGAAGAAGCGCTTGCCATGACAGAAGATGACCAGCGCTTGGTGCGGGTGGTTGCCCTATCCTTCTTGTCATTCATAGCTACCGACGAAGGGCACCTGGAGGAAGCCGAGTCACGCGCGCGTGCGGCGCGCGTGCTGGTTGAGGGGTTACGCCCCTATGAGATTCCCCAGACTAGTTTGGCACCCATCGCACTAGGACGTGCTCTCGCAGAACGCGGGAAACTGGAGGAAGCCCAGAAGGAGTTGGAGAGCGGTCTTTTTGCGCGACGAAGGTTGCCTGGCTTGAGCCCCTGGCCTACCCTCATCGGGTTGCTGGCACTCGCGCCGCTACACGCCGTGCGTGGCGATCGAGCAGGAGCTCGGACGGTGCTCGCCGAGGCGCAGACCATTCTGGAGAGGAACCCCGACGCCGGCATCTTCCCCCAGCTGCTCGAGCGCCAGGAAAGGAAACTTCGCGCGCGCAAAGCCCGGGAAGGGCAGCTCGACGGGGAGCTCACGGAGCGTGAGCTCGATGTGCTTCACCTCCTCGTCGGTGAGCTCTCCACCCGGCAGATGGCGCAGAACCTATACGTCGCCCCGAGCACGGTAAGAACCCAGGTCAAATCCATCTACCGCAAGCTCGGGGTCTCCTCTCGCAAGAAAGCCGTGGAGGAGGCTCACGTCAGGGGGCTCATCTAGCCTCCCCACAAGCCCACAAATCCCCTAGGGGAAATGTGCTGGTGGATGAAGACAAACCATCATGCTGTACCCTACGCTCTGAGAACGTTATGGAGAGCGGCGGTAAGCAGATGATGCACAAGCGTACAGGTACGGTCTACCGGATAGTTGTGCGAAGCGAGCTCAGCAACAGGTACGCTGTTGCCTTCGAGGGGATGGAGATGGAGACGAAACATGGAGAGACGATCCTTACTGGGGAGGTCATCGACCAGCCGCACCTCTACGGCATCCTCAGCCGCATCAACGGTTTGGGGCTCAAGCTGGTGAGTGTGCAGGCCTTGCCAGAAAACGCCCAATGGAGTACCGAAGGAAAGCAAGAGTCGGAGGAACCAGAGCTATGAGCCTTTCCGTCATCCCCCTTGCCATTACGATGAATGCAGGACCGCAGATCATGTCGGCGATCATCTTTATCACCGCCTCGAAGCCCCTGAAGCTCTCGGCCTACTTCCTGGCGGGCGTGGTGATCGCCGTCACCGCGGGCGTCACGATCACTTACATTCTCGCCACCACGCTAGGCAACAGCATCTCGCTTGGCGACCCCTCGAACAGCGGATCGCTAGGCAACATAATCCAGTACCTGCTCGTCGGGCTGCTCGTATTCCTGTCCATCAAGAGCTACGTGGGCCGCGAGACTATCGAACCCCCCGGGTGGCTGGGCGCTCTACAAAACGCCAACCCCAGGACGGCGTTCATGACCGGACTGCTGCTGCTCTCGGTGTTCCCTTCCGACCTCGTCATTCTGGTGACGGTCGGGGTGAACCTCGCACAGAACAACGCCTCCCTTCTTGGTGCCGTGCCTTTCATCGTGGCCACCATCCTTATAGCGGCGCTTCCGGTGCTCTCTTACCTCCTGTTTCGCAGGCGCGCCCAGCAAATTATGCCGAAAGTGCGCGACTGGATGAACACCAACAGCTGGCTGGTAAACATCATAGTCTACGTCGTGTTTATCGTGCTGATCCTCGCCTGAGAGCGTTCGTAGAGATCTCGGACAGCGGGATACTCGTCACCCAGCACGGAGGCTCGGAAGTCGTCCCTTCGAGACGGCGTGTTCAGTCGTTCATAGACAGACGCTTCTACCGCAAGAAGTATGACGCGAGAAAGACTCTCGAAGGGTTCTCCGCCAGGCTACGCAACGAGATGGACCTGGACGGTTTGAATGCGGAGCTTGTAGCGGTCGTGAGGGAAACGATGCAGCCTGAGCACGTCTCTGTGTGGCTGCGTCCAGACACGCCCCTGAAGGCGGAGAAGGCAGAGTAGTCACTTTGGGCCAGATGTCGCTGTGTGGATTAGTGCTGGGCGATCTACGGTTTCATTCTGGCGCCAGAAGTCGTATGATAAAGGTCCATGCAGGTGTGCCGGAGTAGAGGTTTGCGGGAAGCGATGATCCCGCGCCTCACCGCCGCCGGATACTCTTCCCCTTTTCCCATTAATAGTGAAGGTAGGGGCGTTACGTTTGTTCTCTTTTTTGGGGGTGTAGATGAGTGAGACCAAGTATATCTTCGTGACGGGTGGCGTGGTGTCGTCCATAGGCAAGGGGACGAGCGCGGCGGCGCTGGGGATGCTGCTCAAGAGCCGGGGGTACAGGGTCGTGCTCCAGAAGTTCGACCCTTACATCAATGTGGACCCGGGGACCATGAACCCTTACCAGCACGGCGAGGTCTTCGTCACCGAGGACGGGGCGGAGACGGACCTGGATCTCGGTCACTACGAGCGTTTTCTCGACGAGAACCTAGGCAGGCTCTCCAACGTGACCACGGGAAGCGTCTACTGGGAAGTCATAACCCGCGAGCGAAGGGGCGACTACCTGGGGGCGACCGTGCAGGTAATCCCGCACATAACGAATGAGATCAAGAACAGGATAGGGCGTCTCGGCCAGGACAAGGACATCGTCATAACCGAGATCGGGGGCACCGTAGGCGACATCGAGAGCCTGCCCTTCCTCGAAGCTATAAGGCAGTTCCGAAACGACGTGGGGCGCAAGAACGTGCTCTACGTTCACGTCTCCTACGTACCCTACATCGAGGCTGCCGGCGAGTTGAAGACCAAGCCGACCCAGCACTCTGCGCAGCGCCTGCGTGAGATCGGCATAAGCCCTGACGTACTCATCTGCCGGGCGGACAGGCCCATAAGCGATGACATAAGGAAGAAGATCGCGCTCTTCGCAGACACGGAGCTCGACTCCGTTATCGCGGCCGAGGACGCCCCCAACCTGTACGCTATCCCCTTGAACCTGCACGAGGAAGGCCTCGACGACCTGGTGCTAGACAAGCTGGGGCTGAGCGCGCCGCACGCCGACCTCGGGGAGTGGCGCCACCTCGTCTCCCGCATGCTGGAGGCGAGTCAGACGGTAAGAGTCGCGATAATAGGTAAGTACACAAAGCTCCAGGACGCCTACCTCTCCGTTGTTGAGGCCCTGGCCCACGCCGGAGGCGCCCACGGCCTGAAGGTGGAGCTCGACTGGGTCGACTCCGAGCAGCTCGTTGACAGGGCTTCTACGGAGGAGCGGCTCTCAGGCGTCGATGGCGTCCTCGTGTTGCCTGGCTTCGGCCACAGGGGCGCCGAGGGTAAGATGGAGGCGGCGCGCTACGCGCGAGAGAGCGGGACACCTTACCTCGGGCTCTGCCTCGGGATGCAGATAGAGGTCATCGAGTTCGCCCGTAACGTCGCCGGCCTCGAGATGGCGAACTCCACCGAGTTCGAGCAGGATACGCCGCACCCCGTTATAGACATCATGCCTGACCAGGTCGGCGTCGATATGGGCGGCACGATGCGTCTCGGACGGTGGCCCTGCCAGATCGTTCCCGGAACGCTCGCCGAGGAGGTCTACGGCTCGGACCTCGTCCACGAACGTCACCGGCACCGGTACGAGGTGAACAACGCATATAGGGACGCGCTCGCCGATGCAGGGATGGTCTTCTCTGGCACCTCTCCCGACGGGAGGTTGGTCGAGATAGCAGAGATAGGAGACCACCCATTCTATATCGGGAGCCAGTTCCATCCGGAGTTCAAGAGCCGCCCCTTGAGGCCCCACCCCCTGTTCTACGGCTTTGTGGGCGCCTGCGGAGAGACTCTGAAACAAACGGCCGACCTGAAAACGGAAGCTCTCAGACCGGAACAAGGGGCGGCCCGCTGAGGGAGGTCGGCCAAAGTCGGGGCCTCGTCAGTGCAGAAAGGCAGCTTACCACCGTGTGCCCCACAGGCGACCCCGCTGGCACCGTCGCTACTTGCACAGCGGGCCTATTAGAGTTCGCGGCGACACTCTCCTGGAACAGGGTCGAAGACCTGCCGCAGGTGCCGACGCTTCCCGCCCTGCCTGAGACCGCGAGATGTTCCGTCGTCGAGACGGATCACCCAGAGGCGGGCAGACGTGAGATCCTTGGCGAGATACTGGCCCTCTCCGAACGGGACCTCGGCTCGGCCCTGCAGACGGTCTTGCGCTCCCTGACGACCTGGGCAGCGCTCTCCGACGCCGTGCTCGAAACCAGGGCAAACCGCGTCACAGCCCCTGCCTCGGCCCCGGCCACCACCTTGCAGGCCCTGGCACTCGACCTGAGGGACGCCGGCTTCGAAGTCAGGTTCGGCCCATCGTGGACCCCGGTGCCGGAGGGGGCGGTAGGCCTCGGAGTCCTCGGGGCCGAACAGGAACTAGAGAGTTTCCTGGATGCGCACCCCTCGTGGAGGACTCTCTGAGGGCCCCTGCGCGGCTGGATCGCAGGCAAGATCCAGGGTACCCTTCGAGAACATGAGTACGCAGTGTTCCTACGCAGTCTTCCCCTCGGTCCCGGTGTCCGAGCTCCTCGGGAGCGAACGATGAGGATCGGGGTGCCAACCGAGAGGACCCAGGGGGAGAGCAGGGTCGCGCTGGCCCCACACGCCGTATACGAGTTGACCCGAGCGGGACACAGGGTCTTCGTCGAGGCCGGGGCCGGGGGGGCGTCGAGCATCGCCGACGAGAGGTACGAGGAGGCAGGCGCACGCCTCGTCGAGGAGGCAGAGCGGGTCTACGCAGACTCCGAGATCGTGGTCAAGGTCTACGGGCCGGAAGTGGAAGAATACGACTACCTGAGGGAGAATCTGGTCCTCATCTCCTTCCTCTCGTTGCCGGTCAACCTGGACCTGATGCAGGCCCTCATCGACTCCCGTTGCATCGCTTTCGCCATGGAGACCATCAGGGACGCACGTGGCCGCCTGCCCGTGCTCACGCCGATGAGCGAGATCGCGGGCCGCCTCACCCCGCAGATAGGCGCCCACTATCTGCAGCGACCCTTCGGGGGTCGCGGAATACTCCTCGGCGGCTCGACGGGCGTGAGGCCTGGACGCGTGGTCATCCTCGGCGCGGGGATCGTCGGAACCGGGGCCGCGAGGGTGGCCAGTGGCCTCGGGGCCGAGGTGGTCATCATCGATAGGGACCTGGACCGCCTCAGGCAGATCGAAGATGCCCGCCTACCCAACACCACGACCCTGGCGGCGAGTAGCCTCGGGATCAGGGATGCCGTGCTGCGCTCGGATCTTCTTATAGGGGCGGTCCAAGTCGTGGGCGCCCGTACACCGGCTCTCGTGGACCGCGAGACTGTCTCCCAGATGAAGGATGGGAGCGTGATCGTCGACGTGGACGTGGATTACGGAGGCTGTGTCGCGACCTCCCGTCCTACCACCCTCGCCGACCCTACCTTCGTCGAGTACGGGGTTACCCATTATTGCGTGAAGAACGTGCCGGCATCTGTACCCGTCACGGCCACGAGGGCCCTCAGCAACGCCCTCCTGCCTTACATTCGCAGGCTCGCTAGTGTCGGTCTCTCAGATGCCCTGGCGGCCGACGAGGGGCTGGCAAGGGGCGTCGTTATCGCCGAGGGGCGAGTCGTCGACCCCGTCCTCGCCCGCGACACGGGCTTTGAGTACAATCAGCTCTCCTCCGTCTTGCCGCTTCACTCGGAGGCAAGATGACCCTGGAGCCCCCGGGGCGCTCGCTCTCGGACTTTACCGTCGAACTCGACGTGTACTCGGGGCCTTACGAGTGGCTACTGGCCCTCATCCTGAAGGACGAACTGGAGATCTTCGAGATCCCACTGCGCGAGCTGGTCGAATCCTACCTGTTCGCCCGCCGGCCCGACGCAGCGAACGGCCTGGAGCGCGATACGGACTTCGCTGGCTCGGCCGCAGCCCTCGTCCTCCTGAAGAGTCGCACGCTGTCACCGGCGATCGACGCAGATACCGAAGGCATCGAGGACGAGCCTCTCTCGCCAGAGGAACTCGCCGAAAGGCTCACTGAATACCTCAAGATCCGGCGCGCAGCCGAACACCTCAGGAACCGCTTCGCCTCGAACGCGGGCCATTACGCGTCAGGACACACCATCCCTCCCAGACCAGGAAGCCTCAGCATCGAGCCAGACCGCGTGTCGCTGGCGGCGCGACAGGTGTTCTCCCGCGTCCTCGAGCCGCCGGTTAGGCACCTCGGCCCGATCACGGTGACCCTACAGGAACTGGCAGGAGTAATCCGCACGGCCCTGGCCGCAGGACCAATCTCCTTCGAGAGGATCACTAGCGATATGGACCGCATGAACAGGGCCGTGGCGTTCGCCGCCGCGCTCTCGCTCGCCCAGGAGGGTAGCCTCACGCTCGCCCAGATAGAGCCCCTGGGGCCTCTGATCCTGGAGCCGTCGGGTTGAGCGAGCAGGAACGGAAGCTCCCCTCGCCACGGCCCGCGCACCTGGTCGAAGCCGTCCTCCTGGTGAGCGCAAGCCCGCTCGGCTCCTCAGACCTCTGCTCGGCGACGGGCCTCTCTGAAAGCGAGCTGAAAAGAGCCCTTGCCTGCTTGCGGGAGCGCTACGCCCCCGAGGCTTCAGGCATCGTACTGCGAGATGTCGCCGGAGGCTACCTGCTCTCGACGAATCCAGCGTGCTCAGGGGCCGTCGAGCGCTTTCGCAGGGAGGCCCGTGCCGCGCCGCTCTCTAGCGCTGCCCACGAGGTCCTTGCGTGCGCGCTTTACCTCGGACCGCTGACCCGCGCCGCCGTCTCCCGCGTGCGCGGGGTAAACTCAGACGCGGTAGTACGCAGCCTGATCGAACGCGGCCTCCTTGTCGAAGTCGGAACGGATCGCGAAGCCCCAGGCTCACCCGCGCTCCTTGGCGTGACTGACGAGTTTCTCGCTGCCACCGGCGTCTCCTCCCCAGATGACTTCCCGCCCGTCGATGCCCTCGTGACGCAGGAAGAGCTCTCCCGCGTGCGCGAACGGCTGGCTTCGTCTACTACGGCTCCGCCAGAGTCCGGCGGCGAGCCTTCGTAGTGCGCCTGCAGGCGTTCCTCGCCCGCGCCGGCGCGGCACCCTCGCGCCGCAAGGCCGAGACGCCTATACTGGCGGGCCGCGTGACGGTAAATGGCGAGACGGCGACCCTGGGCGTGACCGTAACGCCCGAAGATGAGGTCAAGCTCGACGGCCGCCACGTCCGGCTCCCAGAAGCCAACATCTACCTCGCCCTGAACAAACCAGCGGGATACTTGACCACCATGAACGACGATCGTGGCCGCAAAACCGTCGCCCACCTGATGCCTGAAGTTCCTGGACTAGTACCCGCTGGCCGCCTCGACGCGGCGACTACGGGTCTGCTCATCCTCACAAACGACGGCAGAGTAGCCCACAATATCACCCACCCTTCGTCGGAGATCGAAAAACAGTATCGCCTCACCTTGGAAAACCCGGTCCCCAATGCCGCCCTCACAGCACTGGCGGCGGGTCCCACCCTAGAAGACGGCAGGATGCACGCCCCCCAGATCACCAACCTCAGCCGCGCCAGCGAAACGACCAGCCTCGACTTGACTATCCACGAGGGCCGTAACCGCATAATACGTAGAGCCTGTATGGCTTTGGGGCTGTCTTTGCTCTCCCTGCACAGGACGCGCGTGGGTCCCGTAACCCTCGGCGACCTCCCTGAGGGCGAGTACCGCGCCCTCACAGCTTCTGAGCTCGAGGCCCTGCGGTGAACCACGCCATGGGAGTGCCTGGCGTGGATTTCACGGTGGGGGACGTGCGCCCAACGTTCCCCGCCGAGCTCGAAGTAATGCCGTTGGAAAGGCCGCCGGATGCGACGATACGAGTCCCTGGTTCCAAGAGTGTCACCAACCGCGCACTCATCATCGCCGCCCTCGCGAACGGAAATTCCAGGATCGTCAACCCACTCTTCTCGGACGACTCCTTCTGGCTCATGGATGCCCTCGTCCGCCTCGGCATCGACGTACACGCCGACGGCGAGAGGGGAGAAGTCTACGTAAGCGGCCAGAGCGGTGAGATCTACGCATCTGGCGTAGACCTCTTTGTCGGCAACGCGGGCACGGTGGCCCGTTTCCTGCCGCCATTTCTCGCTCTTGGCAGGGGCCCGTTCACCGTGGACGGAGTTCCCAGGATGCGCGAGCGCCCG
>DASTKM010000351.1:0-4999 GCA_035715885.1 Rubrobacter sp. | reverse complement strand
TCCATGATCTCATTCTAGCGAATCCGATCCCGATGACGAGCGAACAACCCGGGAAAAGGAAACACGACTCTCCTGGCTAACAAACGTGTCTGAGCTTGAGGGTCTCGTCGAGGGGCTCAGGTGGGCGTTCTACGCTGGCGTGGGACTGACAGGGAGTGTACGTGTCGGCATCGCCGAGGAGCTTTCGGGCACCGAGCTCGACCGGGACGTCGGCGCCTTCTCTCGCAGATCTCAGGCGCATGGAGCGGGTGGACACGGGAGGACGTAACACCGCCGGCCACCGCCTGTACCGCGCGACCGCATCTGGGCACTCTGTGCTCGGCCATAAGGATCGGCGGATGCTGGTGAGAGTGTAGGGCGCGGGGTCGTTTACCTCCCATCGGCAAGTACGGGCTTAACGTCCACGATGGGCGTCTCGTCGAAGGCTTCGAGATCCCGCACGAGCACCCGGGGTCCGTCGATCGCAGCGATGTGTACGCGGTGCAGCCCGATCGGATTCGGCCTGTCCTCAGACCTGGTGCTGAACACACCCTTCTCGGGGTTTCGGGGGTCGTCGCGCGGGTGAACGGCAAGCACGTCGCGGCGTGCCTGGTGAAGCCAGGTCAGCACGAAGATGTCGGTGCCGACGGCGAGGTCGCGGATGCCTTCCGCCACGTCGGGGTCGAACACCAGCCAAGCGTCCGGCGCTCCTTCAGATCCCTGCTTCGGTGCAGACTCGCGATCGACGAGGGGTGATACGACGTGCCCGATAGGCCTGATCTCGTAGGGAGTTTTCATCACGATGGCTCCTTGATTGATCGAGGGAATCCCATTGTGACAGTGTCCGCCCTGCCGTACCGTGTCATCGCAGTGTTGAACACACCTCCTTGCTACACTGGCTGGCTCTAACTGCTCAATAAGAACGTCTCTCGTGCAACTATAGTGCCTGGATGAGGCCGATGACGTTGCCGTCCGTGTCTTTGACGGAGGAGAGCAACTTGCCCCCGCCGACGTCCCTGCCCCCTTGGTGCGCCGCAGCGCCAGCGTCGAGAAGCGCCTGAAGACGCTCCTCGATGTCGTTAACGTGCCGGTAGGCGACGGGACCCGTCATCCCCTCGCTGTGGCCGTGGGGATCCAGACCAATGTTCTGGCCTTCAATGTTGAAGCCGACGTAGTAGGCCTCGTCCCTGTAGGGCTCAACACCCAGAAGCTCGCCGTACAGCGTCTTGGCGTTGGCGAGGTCCGTGACGGGGTACATGATCGTCTTGACGCCTTCAGTCATTGGGTACTTGATGATGGCGTCACTCGAACGCGCGTCCTATCGGGCGACCAAGAGCTACAGGGACAGCCCTTCAGCAAATCCGAGTTCTTCGGGCAGTCGCTGACTACTGAAGTAATCACAGCGCTGGTGGATCCGCGCCAATATCCTACTCCCGAAAGAAGGCGTCATCCGATCTGGACAGGAAGCTATGGTGCTGGGTCCCGCGCTTCCTCAGTACCGACCCGACCTCCATCTACCGGAGATCCAGAGCAACAAGACCTATCTCAAGGGAGCGTAGCCCAGCTTCTGCAACTCGCCGGCTATGACTCTGTGTCCGGTGTTGTTAGGATGAAGTCCGTCGAAACTCAGATAACCCTTGGATTTCGGGTCCTCATAGCCGTACGGCCCGTTGAAGGCCAGGTGCACCCCGGCGTAGGATACGCCCGCTGCGTAAGAGGTGGTGGCGATGTGAAGGTTGGCCTTGTAGACATAGCTGTTGAAAACCTGGAAGTCGTTCATCCCGCCGTCGTTCTTCCAGGTGTCGGAAGCTATGTCGGTCCTGACATAGGGGTTGTAGATATCCATTGTTCGCACCATGGTATTTTCGGTCGAACGCAACTCGAGAACCTCCGCCGTGATGGCGGTCCAGTTGGTCTTGAGTGTCGCCACGCTAGCCCGGAGGCAGTCCTGGTTGTCGCGCCCACCGCAGGTTCCTTTTTTGTAAGAGTTACGGGCTGCCCTGAGATCGTTCCCGCCGATATTCCAGGTGACGATCTCCGCCTCACGGGTGGCGCGCCGGAACGTCGGATCGCTGCGGAGGGCAGAGAGCAGTTGGGAACTGGTCCATCCGTTCCGGCCGAGGTTTGTGCGTGTGACCGCTACCCCAGTGTCGGTCTCGATGTGCGCTTCGTAGCGGGGCACGTAGCCCGTGAAGGCACCGAAGCCTGTGGCCAGAGAGTCGCCGAGTGCCACATAGTCCCACGAGGCGGGTGCGGCGAGAGTGGTTCCCTGCGACGCACCGACGAGGAGGACCACGACAAGGATGAGCCTCAGCAAGCGCCGTACGGTGCCTGCCATGCCTGGTCGCCGGGCGGGGCCCGCGACTCTACTCTCCTCCGGCATAATCCCCTCCTATGTCAGCCTATGTTCGCTATGTTGCAGTGGCACTCTACACTATATAGTAGATTCGGTGCATCCCTAGATGAATAATCTTCTTGGAGACCTCTGCGACATCTGGTTCCCGACCCGACTACCAAAACGCCCATTGCGCGGTGTCATGTTGACCGATTTTTCGAGTTCTCTAGCTCCGCCGTACGGCCACTATCACCTTCGAGAAGGCAGCCATCCACGCCTCGAAAGAGCCGACCCTGGATAGGCTCTACGAAAGCCGACTTGCGTGGAGTGCGAGCCTCACGTCTGAGGCCGAGCTATGAGCCCGTGGCCCTCTCTATCTCCCTTGCTGCTCCCAGGACCAGATGAGAAAGCCGCTGGCCCGGACTCTCCCCGAGGCGTGAGATCGGACCGCTGACGCTTACGGCCGCCCTGAGTCTCCCATCCTCCCCGAATACCGGCGCGCTGACGCTGGCCACCCCAGCCTCCCGCTCGGCCACGCTCTCAGCCCAGCCTCTGACCCGGATCCCAAGCAACTGGGCCGCGTCAGGCCTGCCATCGACTCCTCCCGGAGCCCAGGCGAGCAAGACCTTCCCCGCCGATCCTCGCGAGAGCGGCATGACAGCCCCAACGGGTACGGTGTCCCTAAGACCGGTCACCCGCTCCACAGCGGCCACGCACACTCTCTGCTCACCCTCCCGTACGTAGAGCTGCGTGCTCTCCCCACTCTCATCCCGCAATCCCTCAAGCACAGGACGCGCCCGCTCCACGAGACCTACCCCAGCAGCCCTGTTCCCCCACCCTAGTAGCCTCAAGCCGAGTACGTATCGTCCGTCCCGCCGCGACACAAGGTGGTGCGTCTCCAGCGCCGATAGGAGCCTGTGCGCCGTCGGACGGGGTAACCTGGTCCCCTCGACCACCTCTGACAGGGACGCTGGGCCATCCCCCGAAAGGAAGTCCAGGATAGCCACAGCCTTGTCCAACACCCCGACCCCGCTCTTGCTTCTGGAAGAAACTACTTCTATACTGTCCATATGTCGGTCATTATGTCTCATATTTTGAGACAAAGCAAGAAGGTGTGATCCTGCCCCGCGAGTGGGACGCAGGTGAGTATGAGAAGCTCTCCGCGCCGCAGACCCGTTGGGGGGTCGAGGTTCTCGAGCGTATGGAGGTGCGTGGGGACGAGGCTGCAATCGACGCGGGTTGCGGGACTGGCCGGGTGACGGAGCCATTGCTCGCGAAGTTGCCCGAGGGATCTGTGCTGGCTATAGACGGTTCTCTGTCGATGGTCGAGGCGGCGAGGAGGCGGTTTGCAGGAGAGCCGCGGGTGCGGGTGGAGCGCCAGGATCTGTTGTCGCTGGAGGTCGAGGAGCGTGTGGATCTGATCTTCTCCACAGCAACGTTCCACTGGATATGGGACCATGACCGCCTCTTCGAGAATCTGGCGCGGGCCATAAAGCCGGGTGGACGCCTCGTCGCCCAGTGCGGGGGCGAGGGTAACATCTCCCGCGCCACGAGGGCGACGAAGGAGACGATGGAAGAGGAGCGCTTTTTGGACTATTTCGTGGGCTGGGAGGACGACAAGTACTACGCCGACGCCAGGACGACGGCGAGGCGTCTGGAGGCCGCGGGCTTCGAGGAGATCGAGACCTGGCTGCACGGCGAGGTCGCGGCGTTCGATTCGGTGGACGAGCTCGCCCGCTTCCTCGGGACGGTCGTGCTGGGCGGGCACCTGGAGAAGCTGCCTGAGGAGGAGCGGGGCCCCTTCGCAGCGGGGGTGGCAGAGAAGGTGGCTGCGGTGGACGGCAAGCCTGCCCTGGATTACGTTCGCTTGAACATGATGGCGAGGAGGTCGGCGTGACGGTCGGGACAATGTTCGGGCACGCTGCGTGGGACTACGATAGGGCCAGGCGGCAGCTCGTGCCCGGCTTCGACCGCTTTTACGGGGCCGTGCTGGAGAGCATCCCTTTCGGGGAACAACAGGAGATCCGGGTGCTCGACCTTGGGGCCGGGCGGGTCTCCTCAGCGCGGTGGTGGCAGGGAAGTTTACGCGGGCGCGGGTGACGCTCGTGGACCTCTCGGTGGAGATGCTCAGGGTGGCGCGCCGACGCTTCGCGGGGGAACAGGGCCGTTTCGAGTTTCGGACTCGAGTTTCGGACCATGGATTACGCGCGCAAGCCTTTGCCCCGAACAGAAGGAGGTTACGACCTCGTTGTGTCGGCGCTCTCGGTCCACCATCTCACTCATGGCGACAAGAGGGAGCTGTTCGAGAAGGTCCGCCATTCACTCGCCGGAGGCGGACATTTCGTCAACGCCGATCAGGTCTCCGGCGAGACGTCAGAGGAGGAGGCGCTCTACAGGGAATGGTGGCAGCGGCGGGTGCGCGAGGCAGGGATCTCGGAAGAGGATCTGGCCGCCGCGCTCACGCGCATGAGGGCCGACAGGAACGCGACACTTGTGGCGCAGCTGGCCTGGCTCGGGGAGGCCGGTTTCGAGGGGATCGGTTGTAGATACAAAGATCACAGGTTCGCGGTCTACAATGGTAGGAAAGGACACGAGGACTCGGAGAATGGGAAGGACGCTGATGGATAGGCCGAAGACGTTGGTAGAGAAGGTGTGGGAGAAGCATGTGGTACGGAGCGCCGAGGG
>DASTKM010000350.1:0-4187 GCA_035715885.1 Rubrobacter sp. | reverse complement strand
CCGACTTCTTCCGGGATGCGCAGGCAATGCAGGCGCAGCTAGCGGAGCGGACGAAGGAGCTACTCGGCATCCCAGAATCCCTACCGGAGTTCGGCGCCGCACCGGGCGCGGCGCCAGGAGGTGTCCCGCCCGGAGCCGAGGTCGAACCGGACGTCTCGACGGGAGATCTCCCGCCACGAGCGGGGCCCGAGGTATCGCCCGAAAGCGACGTGCTAGCGGGCACCGCGCCCGACGCCGCTTTCCCGCCCGGCGGGGAGGGAGCGCCGAGGGAGGAGCCGCCGCCGGGGGAGGAGAGGCCCGAGAAGCGGGGAGAGGCGCCCACGACACCGCCGAGCCCGCGCGAAGAACCACCGGCGGGCGAGGAGAGGCCAGGGAGGCGTACGCCGTAGCCTAGGGGCCTCCGCGTATCATTGCCGGAACGAAAAGACCCGCTAAGGGATTTTGGCGCTCATTGGCCCACGATAATGGCTAATAACGCCGTTATGGGCAAGGTGGCGAGGATTTTGGCCTCTACTGACTGGCCGCTCTAGGGAGGCAGTCTCTCATCTGGTCTCACGCTTCGGACGGGAGCGGCTTCTTGCCGCCTTCGAGCCTCGCCATGGCGGTGGTCCTCCGAGGACCTACGCAGGCGCCGAGCGCGAGCGCATTCTGTCTTGTCCGGCATACTGTTTGGTAAGGTTGGGGACATATGGGGCCAAGCACGGCTGCACACGCGGCCAAAGGGGAAGCGGGAAAACGACCATCGCTCGGAGGAGCTGTTGCCATGGAGACCGCGAAGAACTTTGTCGGGGGCAGTCTAGTCGACGCACGGGTGAGGGAAGAGATCGACGTCCCGGATCCGGCGACCGGAGAACTGCTGGGCAGGGCGCCCGTTTCGGGGCCGGAGGACGTGGACCGGGCCGTGCGGGCGGCCCTGAAGGCTTACGAGGAGTGGAGCCTGGAGCCCGTAACCCAGAGAGCGAGGCGGATGTTTCGCCTACAGGTGCTACTAGAGGAGCGTATCGACGAGCTCGCGGAGATCGCCACGCGCGAGAACGGCAAACATGTAGAGGAGTCCACGGCGGAGATAAGGCGGGGCATAGAGGTCGTCGAGCTCGCGGCCTCGATGACCACGCTGATGAAGGGCGAGACCCTAGATCAGGTTAGTGCGGGGGTTGACGTCGCCCTGTACAGGGAGCCTTTGGGAGTCGTAACGGCCATAACGCCGTTCAACTTTCCGGTCATGATCCCGCTGTGGTTCGCGCCCCTAGCGGTGGCGGCCGGTAATTGCTTTATCCTCAAGCCGTCTCCGCGCACCCCGCTATCGGCCAACCGTCTTGCCGAGCTCTTCGCCGAGGCCGGCTTCCCGGACGGGGTGTTCAACGTGGTGCACGGGGCCAGAGGGACGGTCGAGGCCCTCATCGACCACCCGCTGGTGAGGGCCGTCTCGAGCGTGGGCAGCGCTGCCACGGCCAAGAACATCTACACACGGGCAGCCGAGCGGGGCAAGAGGGTGCAGGCCCTGGGCGGTGCCAAAAACCACATGGTCGTGATGCCTGACGCGAACCTCGACGTCGCGGCCAAAGGTGTGTTCTCCTCGGCGTTCTCGAACGGTGGGCAGCGGTGCCTGGCGGGCAGCGTGGGGGTGGCGATAGGCGGCGTGGGCGAGGAGCTCGTGGAGAGGCTCACGGCCATAGCGCGGGAGTCCCAGGTGGGTCCGGGCCTCGACCCGGAGATGGACTCCGCCACGGGCGTCACCCCCGTGACGACCGCCGAGGCCAAGGAGCGTATAGAAGGCTGGATCTCCCGCGGTGAGGAGGAGGGCGCTAGCCTCGTCTTCGACGGCCGGCGGGAGTACGATGCCGGCGAGGGTTTCTTCCTCGGGCCCACCATCTTCGACTACGTAGAGCCGCAGATGGATCTGGCCAGGGAGGAAGTATTCGGCCCTGTTCTCGCCGTTGAGCGCATGGAAGACCTCGATGATGCCATAAGAACCATCAACGAGTCCCGCTACGGCAACGCGGCGGCGATCTTCACGAGCGACGGCAAGGCGGCCAGGAGGTTTCGGCGCGAGGTGCAGTGCGGAATGATAGGGGTGAACATAAGCGTGCCCGCCCCGGTGGCCTACTTCCCGTTCACGGGTTGGAAGGACTCCTTCTTCGGGGACCTGCACGCCACGGGTCGCGACGGCGTCGAGTTCTACACCGAACGCAAGGTGGTCATCGAGCGGTGGCAGTGAATCGCGAGAACCGATCGGTGGAGCAAGTCGTCAGCGCGAACAATGGGAGGAGAATATTAGCGTGATTGAAAAAACCCAACGGTGGGTCGAGAAGGACCGCAGGTACGTCTGGCACGCTCTCTCGGGCTACGACCCCGACGCTTCCACGATGGTGGTCGCGGAGGCCGACGGGGCCTGGATCACCGACACCGACGGCAACCGTTACCTGGACGGCATGAGCGGCCTGTGGTGCGTCAACGTCGGATACGGCCGCGAAGAACTGGCGCGGGCGGCCTACGAGCAGCTCAAGGAGATGCCCTACTACCCGCTGCTCAAGAGCCACCTGCCCGCGATCCGGCTGGGTGAGAAGCTGAACGAGTGGCTCGAGGACGACTACGTCTTCCTCTTCTCCAACTCCGGCTCCGAAGCAAACGAGGTGGCGTTCAAGGTCGCTCGCCAGTACCACGAGCAGAACGGCGAGCCGGGGCGGTACAAGTTCATCTCCCGTTACCGGGCCTTCCACGGGCAGACCATGGGGGCTCTGGCGGCCACGGGCCAGGCCCAGAGGAAGTACAAGTACGAGCCTCTGGTCCCCGGCTTCCTGCACGTCCAGCCGCCGGACCGCTACCGCTGTCACTACTGCTCGGATAGGGAGTCCTGCACCCTAGAGTGTGCCCGGGAGATAGAGCGCGCGATGTCCTGGGAGCTGCCAGAGACGGTAGCGGGCGTCATCATGGAGCCCATCATCACCGGCGGGGGGATCATCGTTGCCCACGACGACTACATGCGGACCGTGGAGGACATTTGCGAAAGGAACGGCGCCCTCCTGATCGTGGACGAGGTCATCTGCGGCTTCGGTAGGACGGGCAGGCGCTTCGGCTATCAGCACTACGGCGTAAAGCCCGACATTGTCACGATGGCGAAAGGCCTAACCAGCGCCTACTTCCCGCTCGCCGCCACGGCGGTCAGGCAGGAGGTCTACGAGACGTTCGCGGGGAACGAGGAGTACGGGCGCCTCAGGCACATAAACACCTTCGGCGGCCACCCCGGCGGCTGTGCCGTGGCGCTGAGAAACCTAAAGATCATGGAGGAGGAAGACCTACCCGGACGCTCCGAGGAGATGGGTAGGCGCCTGCGCGAGGACCTCACGGAGCTGGAGAGCCACCCCAACGTGGGAGAAATCCGGAGCAAGGGGCTCCTTTTCGGCATCGAGCTGGTCGAGGACAGGGAAAGCAAGCAAACGGCGAGTAAGGAGATGGTCGAGGCGGCGGTCTCCGGATGCAAGGAGCGCGGCCTCGTCATCAGCAAGAACGCCGACACGGTCGCCGGCTTCAACAACGTGCTGACCCTCGCCCCGCCCCTTAGCATCACCGAGGACGACCTGGAGTTCATCGCAAGGGCGTTGAAGGAGACGCTCACGAACCTGTAGGTAGGCTAAATGACGAGGTCTGCCTCGAGGATCCCGCGAAAGTTGGGAAGTGGAGGAACGCTCCGTCGGCGAGTACCGGAGTTGCGGAGGTAGTATGTCACGAGAAGATCCATCGCCGGTCGGGGGCGGTGGCTGCCTTTGCGGCGCCGTCCGGTACGAAGTGCGTGGACCGCTACGTCCCGTGGTAGATTGCCACTGCACGATGTGCCGCCGTACCAGCGGCCATTTCGCGGCGTTCACGGCGACGCGCCCGGAAGACTTGGTCCTGATCGAGTCGGAAGGGTTACGCTGGTACCGATCGTCTATGTCGGCTCGACGAGGGTTCTGTGGAACCTGCGGATCGAGCCTTTTCTGGGAGCCTGCTTCCGGCGATCGGGTTTCGATCGCTGCTGGCACGTTGGATTCACCGACGGGGCTCGAGACGGTGGTTCACGTGTTCGTCGAGGATGCAGGCGACTACTACGAGATCGGCGACGGTTTGCCTCAGAGGGCGGATGGCGATCATGGCATCATGATCCCCGCCGATTGATCCTCCACGCTGCGACCGCAAAGATGCCGTCG
>DASTKM010000349.1:0-3759 GCA_035715885.1 Rubrobacter sp. | reverse complement strand
TCAGCTGGAGGGTCAAGCCCAGGCCGACGACCCTGCCTTGCTCGTCCCACTCGGCGCTTGGAAACCGGTCGAGTGCGGCTCGCACCTCCTCCGGGGACTTGGCGGAGATGGCGGCGATCTCCTCCGGGGACGCCGGTTTGCTCCTGGCCAACAAATCGAGCGTCGATGGAATGATCTCGAGGAAGACTCTCCCACCCGTGGCCCTCATCGGCGCCGTGATACTGGCCGCCAGTTCCTGGTGCTCATTGGTTTTCATCTGGTGTCTCCTCTCGGGCACTTGGATACTTTACGGACCAGCCTATCGCGAGGGCCGGTGCGTGCCATCGGGGTAACCACCCATCTTCGGGCAAGAAATTAGGCTCCGCAGCACCACTAATGTCGGTAAACGCGTAGGAGTAGGACTTCGAAGCCGGAGTGGTACAGTGGCGCGGGAGGGTGCCCGCCTCGGCAGTTAGCTTCGCTCGTTCTCCTGCGCGCGACGGACGACCTCCGAGATGAAGTGGGTCTTGGCATCCGTGTACGCCACCCGATCTTCGCCGAAGCGGTCCGAGAGCTCGTACTTCAGATGAGCGTATTCTCCTGCAATTTCAGGGTCCGCACGCAGGTAGTCGCGAAAGAGTAGGTGGCGATCCCACCACTCGGTGTTAGATCTCTCCACGAGGTGGATCTGGTGGGTGCGCCGCCCCTCTCGCATCTTGCGGAAGTAGCGCCTGAAGGGCAGGACCCGCTCGAACTCTGGAACGTACTCGTAGCCGATGCCCACGAGGCGTTCGACGAGGATCGACGAGTCGTCGAGGCTTTTCACGCCGACCATGATGTCTATGACCGGCTTCGCCGCAAGCCCCGGCACCGCCGTGCTGCCCACGTGCTCGATCCCCTCCGCCCAAGGACCGATAGCACGTTCGATACGCGCCCGCTCTTCCTCGTAGAGCGAGGGCCAAGCGTCATCGTAAGGGACCACGACAATGGGGTCAGCGCTCACCATGCGGCAGAGTCGGTCAGGGGCGGAACTCTTCCCTAAGCATATCCATCAGCAGCCCGTCGTGCCAGGCTCCGTCGGGGCCACGCTCGTAGTGGCGCATGATCCCGACCCTGCGGAAGCCCACCTTCTCGTAAGCACGGATCGCAGCCGCGTTGTCGGCCGCCGGATCGATCGTGAGGCGATGGTGGTCACGCTCCTCGAAGAGGTGGCGGGCGAGCAGCCGGATCGCTTCGGTGCCCAACCCCTGGCCGTGGCGGGACGCGGTGAGAAAGATGTCTATGCCCGCATGGCGATACATCGGGTCGTCTTCCTCGTGGTACTGTATTGCGCCGACGACCTCCCCGCCGGCCTCGATGACGAAGCCTTCGTCTGCCTCTATGAACTGATCGCTGATCTCTTCGATGTCATCGCTGCCCCACCACCGGACGACTTCGGGTTCGTTTCGGATCTGAAACAGCCCCTCGGCGTCTTCCGGTCGACCGCGACGCAGCAGCACGCGCCCTCCCTGCAGAATGACCATATAGATCCAATACCCCTTTCGTCACGCTCTATGGGTTGAACATGCTCATGCCGTTCTCGAACGCCTCGACCGCCTAACGACGAAGCTCAGCCGCTGCCCTGGAGCGGAAGGACAGACAGCTGGCAGCGCCTTGTTCGCCACGCGCGAAGAGCCACTCGTCAACCTCACCATCCAGATTCCGAAAGTAGTCGCCGACTTCTATCGCATAGGTCAGACCGTGTGCGTCACGCAGATTTCGGCGGTGCGGGGTATCGAAGCACGGATGGGAGATTGAAAACTGTAAGAAACCACAGGGCTTCAGGACGCGACGGGCTTCAGCGAGGACCCGATCCGTTTCCGGAATGTCCATAAAGCTCATGAAAGCCGTGGCGAAGTCAAAGGTACCTTCGGCAAAAGGGAGGTCCACAGCGCTGGCGACGCGATAAGCGATGTCCAATGGCTCGTGTGCCTCCAATTGTCTGGCGTTCGCAATGAAGTTCTCCGCTATGTCAATGGCCGTTACCTGGGCTCCACACTTCGCCAATAGCCTGGTGTTGTGGCCTTCTCCACACCCGATATCCAACCCTGCAAGCCCTGCTACATTCGGCAGCATGTCGAAGAAGGCTGGGGTGTTGAGGTAGTCTCGGTAGACGTCATATCCGGCTCGCGCCAGTTTCGTCCAGGAGTCGGCGTTGGCATTCCAGAACCGTCCTACTTCCTCGTGATCCATCTCAATTCACTCTCACTTGCTGCGGCAAACGCTCGCGCTGGACGATGGTGTGTCTACAGACCAGGCTTCAGAGATGCGAGTTTATAGCAGCTCTTTGGTGAGGATGTGCTCCAACCCGAAGTCATACTGAGCATCGACTCGCAGTCGCAAACAACACGGGCAGCCTGGGCCAGGTAAGGTGGCACGTCGCGCTAGGGCAGGAAGCCCCAAGGTACACGCTGCTCCTCTCCTACGGCCAGCCGGCGCCCGCGGCAGGCGCAGGGGACGTCAGCAACTGGCCCGTTCGTTCCTCCTCAGCCGTGCTCTCCATGCCACTCCACTCCCGCGCCACCATGAACAACGTCTTGCCATCTGGACCCCCGAGCATGCAAGCGAAGCAACCGCGGTCAAGGTCAATAGTCTGCAGCACCTCGCCACCTTCGCGAACGCGCACACACCGTTTGTTCGGAACGTCCCCGTACCAGACGGCACCTTCCGCATCGAGGCATATGCCGTCGGGGACGCCGCCGCCGAGCTCGGCCCACATACGCCGGTTGGACAGGCTTCCGTCGGCCGTGATGTCGAACGCTGTGAGCCTGTTGGCGTAGGATTCAGCCACTATCAGCGTCGAGTTGTCGGGGGTCACGACGATGCCATTGGGGAAGGCGACGCCATCCGCTACCTGCCGAGCCGAGCCGTGGGGGGTGACCAGCGCCAGGGTTCCGGGGGCGAACTCGGCCTCTGGGAAGTCGAAGCCTATGTTGCCGATGTAGGCGTTACCCTGACCGTCCACGACTATGTCGTTCCAGGGGTGCTCAGAGAGAGTGCTCAGGTCGGCATGGGTCACCAGCGGCCCGTGGGGCTCCCGGCGCAGCAGGAGCCGATCGCTCGCCGAGACGATAAGCAGTCGCCCATCGGGCAGAAAGTCGATGCAGAACGGGAATGACGGCAAGCGGACGATGACTTCGCTCTCACCCTCGAGATCGACGGCGATGATCTCTTGGGTGCCCCAGTCGGAGAACCACAGGCGGTCATCGTGCCAGCGTGGCGACTCGCCGAACGCGATGCCGGTCATCAGGGTTTGCAGTTCAGTCACTCACCTTCTCCTATCTCTCGGGAACCAGGGTGGTACTAGACGGTACGGTACTGACGCTGGAGATGTCCGCGACGATCTCTCGGATTCAGAGATACGTCACCTGCTTACTTTCAACCCTCCATCGATACGCCACACGCCGATTATGACAGCCGTGAGGAGTAGCTTCACGAGCCAGTCACCGGCATGGATGCCCGCTAGCGTGCGTTGCCCATCGCATAACCTTCATCAGGATCTTGGATATCTTGCTAAGAGCCTATCGTCATGGTCGGCGCCCGCCATCGGGGTAAACACCCATTTCTCAGGCAAGAAGTAAGCTCCGAAGGGCCCTTCCGTGTCGGTAAACGCGTAGGGCTTGGGAATGAAGAGCTAGATCAGGTTATGGGTGAGCGCGTAGGCCGTAGCGTTGGCCCTGCCCCGGGCGCCGATCTTCGCGTAGATGTTGGCGACGTGGCGTTCGACGGTCCGGACGCTCA
>DASTKM010000348.1:0-5550 GCA_035715885.1 Rubrobacter sp. | reverse complement strand
ACAGGAACTCAACGCCCAGTTGACCCAGGACTTCTTCAACGGCGTTATCAACAACCTGAGGACCCAGGCCGAGGGCAACAGGGCTTTGTCTGAGGACCTGATCGAGCAGCAGGCAAAGCAGCGGGAGGCCTCCAGGGCTCTGGCCAAGGAGTCGGTGAACGCCTACACGGACTTCCTCAACTCCATGTTCGCCTACTACAAAGGCAACCTGGACGAGATACAGCGCAGGGCCAATCAGTAACCGGAGGGCGACGCGCTGAAGAGCGTATAGAGAGGCCCGGGCCTTGTGGTCTGGGCCTTGTCTTTTGATGTATCCTCTAATCGAGAGTAGACGGAAGGAGAAAAGGTGAGCTTCGGCAACGGAAACGGTATCGGCGAGATAATCATCTCGACGCCTCTCAGGACGGGTATAGGGACTTTCGGCGGTTCGCTCAAGGACACGCCGGCCACGGAACTCGGGGCCACGGTCGGCAAAGAGGTCCTCTCTCGCGCCGGGATCGAGGGCGACCAGGTCGACCAGGTTATAGTCGGTAACATCCTCTCCGCGGGCCAGGGCATGAACCCCGGTCGTCAGGTCGGCATAAAGAGCGGCCTCCCCGTGGAGGTCCCAGGCATGACCCTGAACAGGATGTGTGGCTCGGGGCTTCAGGCCATAGTGTCTGCGGCGCAGGAGATAGCCCTGGGCGACGCCGACGTGGTCATGGCCGGCGGTATCGAGAACATGGACAGGGCGCCTTTCCTGCTGGACAAAGGCCGCTACGGCTACAGGATGGGGATGCCCAAAGCCGATATCTACGACCACATGGTCTACGACGGCCTGTGGGACATCTTCAACGACTACCACATGGGCGTGACGGCCGAGAACGTCGCCGAGGAGTACGGCATAACGCGCGAGGACTCAGACGCCTACGCCGTGCGCAGCCATCAGCGGGCCGCCAAGGCTCACGAAGAGGAACTCTTCGACGGCCAGATCGTACCCGTCGAGGTCAAGCAGAAGAAGGAGACCGTCCAGTTCACCACGGACGAGCACATCCGCGCGAACGCGAGCGTGGAGGGCCTTCAGAAGCTGAAGCCGGTCTTCAAGAAGGATGGCGGCACGGTAACCGCCGCCAACGCTTCGGGCATCAACGACGGGGCTGCCATGATGCTCGTGAGCAACGAGCGCAAGGCCGAGGAACTCGGGATGCCCGTGGCGGGCAGGCTGGTCTCAGCGGGCGTGGCCGGGGTCGACCCTTCCGTTATGGGTACGGGTATGATCCCAGCCTCCAGGCTGGCCCTGAAGAAGGCAGGGCTCTCGGTCGACGACCTCGACGCCGTCGAGGCGAACGAGGCCTTCGCCTCCATCGCTATCGCCGTGGAGCGTACGCTCGAGGTGCCCGAGGAGAAGATGAACCCGGTAGGCGGGGCAGTGGCCCTCGGACACCCCATCGGGGCCACAGGCGCCGTCCTGACCGTCAAGATACTGCACCACCTCGCCCGCACGGGCGGCCAGTACGGCCTGGTGACGCTCTGCATCGGCGGCGGCATGGGCATCGCCGCGATCTTCGAGCGCGCGTAGCAGTCAACTTTAGCTAGTCAGCGAGGGCCGAGGCTCTACGCCTTGGCCCTTTCGCTTGTCGAAACGCCCCGTTCGGGAAGAATCCCATCAGGTGGATGCACTGGGAGCGAGATCGGCCTGGTTCGTCGTTACTCTTCGGCGCGTTGCGGGGGTCAAGGGGAGAAGGCGCGGTGGCCCGTTATGGCCTGGCCCACTATGAGGGTGTTGACGTCGTTGGTGCCCTCGTAGGTGTAAACGCCCTCGATATCGGCCATGTGCTCCATCACTCGGTAGTCCAGCAGGATGCCGTTTCCCCCGAGAACGTCTCGCGCCAAGGCGGCGATTTGGCGCGCCTTGGCGACGTTGTTCATCTTGAACATCGAGACGGTCGCCGCGTCGAGGCCGCCCGCGTCCTTGAGGCGTCCGACGTGGATGGAGAGTAGCTGGCTGAGTGAGATCTCATTGACCATCTCGACGAGCTTCTGCTGTACGAGCTGGAAGGAGGCTATGGGCAGCCCGAACTGCTCCCGCTCTTTCGCATACGCCAGAGCAACCTCATAGCAGTCCGTCGCCTGCCCAAGCCCGTCCCATCCCACGCCGTAGCGGGAGTGCGTGAGGATAGAGAGGGTGGAGCCAAGGCCTTCTGCTTTCGGCAGCCTGGCATCCTCGGGCACGTGGCAGTCCTCTAGCGTGATATGCGTCTGCCAGGCGGCGCGCTGGGACGCCTTGCGGGGGAGTACGTCGGCCCGGAACCCTGGATTCTCGGTCTCGACGAGGAAACCGGAGATCTTACCTTCGTCTGTTCTGGCCCAGATCACGGCCACGTGAGAGAAGGATGCGTTGCCGATCCACTTCTTCTCGCCGCTGAGTACATAGCCGCCGTCCTTCTGGACGGCCGTCGTACTCAGCGAGCCAGGGTCGCTTCCTGCACCTGGTTCTGTCAGCCCGAAACAGCCGATCTTCTCGCACCTGGCCATAGGCGGCAGCCAACGGCGCTTCTGCTCCTCCGATCCCAGCTCGTGGATGGCCGTCATCGCGAGCCCGCTCTGGACGTGCAAAAAGGTAGCCAGGCTCCCCGACCCCCGCGCCAGCTCGGCGACCGCAAGGCCGTAGGCCACGTTGTTCCATCCGGCGCAACCATACTCCTCAGGGAGGACGCCACCCATGAGGCCGAGCTCCCCGAGACCTGAGAGGAGCTCGAACGGGAATTGCGCCCTGTCCCAATAGTCTGCCGCAACCGGGATGACCTCGCGGTCAACGAATTCGCGGACCCGTTCCCTGACCAGTTTCTCCTCATCCGAGAGCAGACTACCCACGTCTATGAGGTCAACAGGCCGCTTCTCCCGGTGCGTTCTCTCCGATGTAACCGCCATTCGGTTTCCTCCATGCTCCGATTCCGGGCACTACCCAGCACCCCTCTCGGGAAGAGCATAGGTTCTGGCGGCGATCCGGTCAATCCAGGAGTGATGGCTTTCACGCCATCAACTTGCTCCTAATGCCAGACCCTCTAGAATACATTCGTGTCGCACTTAAGTGCAAAGTGCATTTAACCTCATGGAGGGATGAGTTGGTTTGATACGGGATCTGGGGCGACCGGTTCCGTTTCCAGCTGGCGGGCTCTCTCTGTGACGCTAGAATCGAGGTGAGTAGCGAATGCCGGTGACGATCACTGAGAGCACGAGCATCGACTACGACATCAACGGGGATGGACCGCCCCTGCTCCTCATAAGCGGCCTTGGCTTCGGTCGCTGGGGTTGGTTCAAGCAGGTGCCCGCATTCTCGCGCCACTTCCGGACCATCACCTTCGATGTCAGGGGTGAGCGCACGCTCGAGAACGGCGTCCATGACCTGGTCAGTGACGTGGTGTCGCTGCTGGACCACCTGGGTGTAAAGAAGGCCCATGTTTTGGGAGCTTCGCTCGGCGGCTTTGTGGGGCAGGAGCTGGCGTTGCTCAGACCAGACCTGGTCGACCGTCTGGTTCTGGTCTGCACCAGCTACGGTGGCAGGGGTCCGGAGTCGATGTCTTTGCGGGCCCTTTCGGACATGCTTGGATGGGGGTCCCTTTCTCCGGAGGGAGTCGTCAGACGTGGTCTGGAGACGGCGACCTCGGGTACCTATCGCGCCGAGCACGGTGATGAGTTCGAGCAGATCGTAAGCTGGCGTCTCGCTGACTCGCCCTCCGGCGCTACCTACTACGACCAGGCCAGGGCAGGGGCCGGCTTCGACCTCTCCCGTGGTGTTGAGCACATAACCTCACCCACCCTTGTGATCCACGGCGCCGAGGACCGCTACGTGCCCGTCGCCAACGCTGCGGCCCTCGCCGGGTCCATCCCGGGCGCCACGCTACGGGTCCTCGACCACGCGGGCCACCTCGTCTTCATCGAGCGGTTCGCCGACGTGAACAGAGAGGTGGTCTCCTTCCTGGGGCCCCGCGGGTCCCGCAAGCAGGTTGGCGCCCGCTTACAGCGGGCGAGGCGGCGGGCCAGGGTACTGGGTTGGATCAGGAAGGTGCCGCGGTCGCTCGGGCGCTGGTCGGGGAGGCTGTGGGACAGTATCTTCTGAGCTCCCTTGCAGGCCGTTTTTGGGCGACAGACACACTGGGTAGAATAGTACGGTCGAATACTAGATGGCGGCGCTGGCCGCCGGGTTAATCTCTCAGAGGAGGAAGACTAGATGAACGAAGGCAAGACCGGCAACCGCGGTTCCGATGTTCCGCCCGAGATGGCGCCGTTCGACGTGTGGTCTGAGTGGATGCGGGCGAACATGGGGCCCATGATGGCGACGCCGGGCGCGAGCGTACCGTGGCTCATGATGCCAGGTGTCAGGACAGGAGAGGAGTTCGCGGAGCTGCCCGAGGGTGCCGTGCGGAACGACCCCTTGCTCTCTACCATCGAGAAGCTGTGGGACGCCAACCCTATGCAGAACGTTTTGCCCATTGACTGGGTCGAGATCACACGCGCGCTGCAGACCCTCTGGGCGCGGGAGATGTCCGACCCCGCGCGAGCCATGGAGCGGGCTACGGACTTCAACGCCAGGCTGTTCGGCGCCACGATGAGGAGCTGGCAGGAGGCCACAAACCGTCTCTGGGGCCTCCAGACATCGCAGGAGGAAGACGAGGGCCGTCCCGACAAGCGGTTCTCGGCGCCCGACTGGGAGCAGAACCCATTCTACGAGACCCTCAAGGAGTCATACCTGCTCGCCTCGGAGTATCTGCTCGATGAGGCGGAGAAGACCGATGGTGAGGACACACCCGAGCAGCGGCGTCTGAAGTTCCACCTCAAGCAGTTCGTAGACGCCATGGCTCCTGTCAACTATCTGTTGACCAACCCCGCTGCCCTCAAGCGGGCCTTCGAGACCGGAGGAGCCAGCCTCGCCGAGGGCGCCCGCAACCTGCTCGCGGACCTGCAAGAAGGCCGCATGAGCATGACCGACGCCAACGCCTTCCAGCCCGGAGAGAACCTGGCTATTACCCCAGGCAAGGTCGTCTACCGCAACGAGCTCATAGAGTTGATCCAATACGAACCGACGACCGATCAGGTACACGAGACCCCCGTCATGTTCATACCGCCCTGGATCAACAAGTACTACATCCTGGATCTGCAGCCCAAGAACAGCTTCGTCAAGTATCTGGTGGACGAGGGCTACACGGTGTTCATGATCTCCTGGAAGAACCCGGACGCCTCGATGGAGGACACCGAATTCGATGACTACATGACCAAAGGACCGCTCGCAGCGGCCGAGGTCGTTAGGGACATCACGGGTTCTGAGAAGGTGAACCCCGTGGGCTACTGTGTAGGGGGGACGCTGCTCGCGATCACGCTCTCCTGGATCGCCGCTGGCGAGGACGAGAACCCCTTCGGCCCGCCGACCTTCATGGTCGCGTTGCACGACTTCACGGAGGTGGGGGACACAGAAGTCTTCATAGACGAGCCGCAGATAGAGTTCATGGAGCAGCAGATGCTCGAGCGCGGCTATCTCGACAACCGCAAGATGGCCAACATGTTCAATTTGCT
>DASTKM010000347.1:0-5293 GCA_035715885.1 Rubrobacter sp. | reverse complement strand
GCAGGAGGCGAACTGGTCGAGCATCTTCGTAGCCACGTCCTGGGCGATGCCTCGCCCGAATTGGGCCGCGCGTCCGGTGAGCTTCATGTCCGTCTCGACGCTGACCTTGGTGCCGTCGGCTTCTTCCTGCAAGGTCGATACGATGGTCGCCGAGGCCGTGCCCTGGCCGCGTGCGTCGCGGCCTGTGGCCTGGAGGACGGCGCGGTGGTTCTCCTCGTCGACTTCCTCGAATTTTACGGTGCCTTTGTAGTTGGCCGTGATCGGGCCGATCTTCACCTTCATCGTGCCGTCGTATTCGCCTTCGTCCTTCTCATCCTGGATGGCCGCCCCTGGCAGGCAGGGCGCGATCCTCTCCAGGTTGAGCATGGTGTCCCAGGCCTGCTGGATCGGGGCTCCCACCGTGAACTCGTTGTTGATCTTCATCGTACCTCCTCCTAAGGAACAGCTATCTTACGTCTTTCGGTTACTACCTACTATCCTCCCGCCATCTTATAGTCGCTCAGAGGCCCGCGCATCTCCTCCAGACGCCACAGATCCTCCCTCGTGTCGACATCCACGGGGTCCCCCACTCCGTCGCACGGCACCTCGACCACCAGCTCAGGATGCCGCCGCAGGAAAGAACGCGCCCCCTCATCTCCTGCCAACTCCGCCTCGAGCAGCGGCCACACCTTTCGCGAGAACAGGACGGGATTGCGCCGCTTCCCACCGTAGGTGGCGACCGCAACCTTTGCTCCCTCCGCGAAAGCAGCAACGAGCCGCTCCACGGCCTCAGCCCCGACGAACGGCTGGTCCCCGAGCAAGACCACCGCGGCCCGCCCACCAGACGCCCGAAGTCCGGCAACGACCGACGTGGACTGGCCCCGCTCCCACCCTTCGTTAGCGACGGTCCTGACGCCGTGCCTTTCGCAGACCTCGCGCAGTCTCTCCGCGTCCGCGCCGACGACGGCGACTATCTCGTCGACGGGCGCTTCGCGCAGGTTGTCTAGAACCGCTTCTATGATCGGCTGTCCCCCGAGTTTGGCTAGCAACTTCCCTCCCCCGAACCGGCTCCCGCCGCCCGCGGCAAGCACGATCGCCGATACTCCAGACGGTCCCCGCACGGCGACTAGGAGGCTTCCTGGTGGTGGATGAGCGCCCGCTCGTAGTCCTCCGGGGTATCCACGTCAGGAGGCAACTCAGCATCGAGTTCGATCTGTCGAACCCTGTCCGGGTACGCCTCGATGAGCTTCCAGACCGCCTTGTCCCCGTGCAGACCTTTGAGATCCCCGAAAGCTTCCAGCGAGAAGACGAAAGGATGGCCGAGTCGACCCCTGTACGAGCAGACCGCCGCCCAAGGCCGTTCGTCTCTCCATTCCGCGAGCGCCCGGTCTATGGACCCGGGGAGCACGCCAGGCTGGTCGCCGAGGAGCAGAAAGAGGGCTTCGCAGTCGTCTCCGGCGGCGTCTAGACCCGCCAGCAACGAGGAGGCGCATCCCGTGCCGTAGGCTGTATTCTCCACAACCTCAGCACGGCCGAAGTCGATGGCATCGTGCAACTCGCCTGACGCACGGCCAAGCACGACGACCGTTCTGTCAAGTGATGAGGAATTGGCGTTCCTGACGGCCTGGCCGAGAAGGGTGGTATCCCCGAAAGGCAGGAGCTGCTTCGGAGGGCCGAAACGGCTGGATCTCCCTGCGCCGAGCACCACGCCGACCACGCTCATCGTAAGGAGACCCGGGCCGCGTACTTTTCCGGCTCCTGCTCGAAGGTCCGCTTGCATCCGGAGGAGCAGAAGTAGTAACGCCTAACTCCGTGCTCGACGACGTGCCTGGCAGAAGCCACCTCGACCGCCATCCCGCAGACCGGGTCCACAGCTTCGTGGGGTTTTCCAGTCGATTCTCGTTCCTGTGCTCCTGAGAAGCTGGGGCGCGACTCCGCGCGCAGCGAGGAGATCTCCGCCATGACGGAGAGGGAGATGCCTTCCTGACCTCTCGTACCCAGCGGCAGCCCGGCAGGGGAGCGCACCACGGCGAGCTCTCCCTCCTCGAGCCCGCGCTGCCGCAGCCCTGAGAGTACCTGCTCGGCCCGCCGGGCGCTCGCGACGAGCCCGACGTACGGCAAGCCCAGCTTTATACCCGCCTCGGTGGCGTCCTCGTCGAACTCGCCGAACGTGGCGACGACCATCCAGGAGTCCTGTGGATATGGGACTTCTCCCGGGGTCAACCTCGTGGTTGCCTCCATCGTGAGCAGCCTGAAGCTCAGAGGCGGCGCTATCGCTGCGAGCGTGGCTGCGACCGGGGAGTCTCCGGCGACGATGAGGGTCGGACGGGGGAGGAAAGGCTCCACGTAGAGGTCAGCTGTGCCTTCGCTGGCGCACGTCATGCGGGCCATGCGAACCCCGGGCTGGGCGGCCGCTGTGTCGGGGGTGACGCGTACGAGCCGCGGCACGCCTTCCTCGAGGGCGGCGAGGGCTTCCTTGCGGGCTGTCGGCCCGATGCACCCGCCGCCGACCCACCCGTCGAGGCTCCCGTCCGCGAAGACGATCGCGCGGTCGCCTATGCGCGCCGAGGTGGCCGGCTCGGTGCGGACGACCGTGACCAGGGCGAAGGGACGTTCCGCGCCCGCAAGCTCTCCAGCCCGCCTCAGTGACTCGGCGCGACGGGCGAGGGAGTTCGGGTCCTGGCGGAGCATCGGCCTCAGGCCTCCACCCCGTGCTCGCGCATGAGCTGCCAGATCTTGTTCGGCGTCAAGGGCATATCTACGTTGCGCACCCCGAAGGGCGAGAGCGCATCGACCACGGCGTTGACCACGGCTGGGGGCGAACCCACCGTCGGGGACTCGGCAACGCCGCGGGCCCCGAGCGGGTGGTGCGTCGACGGGGTTACGAACTCGCCGAGCTCGTAGTTGGGCACCTCCATAGACGTGGGGATCAGGTAGTCCATAAAGCTGCTGTTCAGGTGGTTACCCTCTTCGTCGAAGTCGATGACCTCCATCAGGGCCGTGCCGATACCCTGCGCGAGACCGCCGTGCACCTGGCCGTCAACTACCGTAGGGTTGATCCTGACCCCGCAGTCGTCCACCGCGATAAAGCGCTTCACCTCGACCTGCCCCGTACCCCTGTCAATCTCCACCACGCACATGTAGGCGCCGAACGGGTAGGTCATCTCCGGCGGGTCGTAGTAGGTGACGGCCTCGAGGCCGGCCTCTTCTCCTTCGGGAACGTTCGTGTAAGCGGCGAAGGCTACCTCGTCCATGGTCTTCGCCTGATCCGGCGAACCCTTGACGAAGAAGCGCCCGTGCTCGTACTCGACGTCCCCCTCGGCGGCTTCGAGGAGATGGGCCGCTATCTTCTTCGCCTTCTCGCGCACCTTGCGGGTGACCACCGCCGTAGCCGCGCCGCACACAGGCGTGGAGCGGCTACCGTAAGTACCGAGCCCGAAGGGCGTATTGTCCGTGTCGCCCTCTCGCACCTCGACGTTCTCCGCCGGGATGCCGAGCTCTCCTGCCACGATCTGGGCGAAGGTCGTTTCGTGGCCCTGCCCCTGCGACTTGACCCCGAGCTTGAGGATTGCCTTGCCCGTAGGGTGAATTCTGAGCTCCGCGGCGTCGAACATCTCGATACCCGCTATGTGGCACTTCTTGCCAGGGCCTGCCCCCACGATCTCCGTGAACGTGGAGAGACCTATGCCCATGATCCTGCCCTCTTCACGGGCACGCTTCTGCTCTTCGAGGAGCTCCTCGTAGCCGGCGATCCGCAAAGCCTCCTGCAATGCGCCCTCGTAGTCGCCGCCGTCGTACTCCCAGCCCATGACTGAGATGTAGGGCATCTGCTCCTCTTTGACGAAGTTCTTGCGCCTGAGCTCCACAGGGTCCATCCCGAGCTCGTCGGCGAGCACGTCCATCGTGCGCTCCATGAGGTAGATGGCCTCCGTCACCCTGAACGAGCAGCGGTAGGCGATGCCGCCCGGGGCCCTGTTGGTGTATACACCGGTCGCCTCGGCGTAGGCGGCTGGCACGTCGTAGCAGCTCGTAAAGATCGGGAAGAAGCCCGTAGGATACTGCTCCCCCGGCTGGGCGTGGGCATCGAAAGCCCCGTGGTTCGCGAGGATGGTCGAGCGGGCGCCGAGGATCTTTCCTTCGCTGGTGGCCGCGAGCTCTCCTACCATGTGGTAGTCGCGCGCGAAGCTCGTGCTCATCAGGTTCTCCGAGCGCGTCTCCATCCACTTGACGGGTCGGCCGAGCACGAGGGAGGCGACGGCGGCGCACACGTAGCCAGGGTAGATGGGGACCTTGTTCCCGAAACCGCCGCCGATGTCGGGGGAGATTATCCGGATCTGATGTTCCGGCAGCCCGGAGACGATGGCGAAGAGCGTCCTGTGGGCGTGTGGGGCCTGCGAGGTCAAGTGGACGGTCATCTCGCCGGTCGAGACGTCGTAATCGGCGACGGCCCCGCAGGTCTCCATCGGGGCAGGGTGGATGCGCGGGTAGTACATCTCCTGGCGGACCTTTACCTCGGCCTCCTCGAACGCTTTGCCTGTGGCCTCCTTGTCCCCTGCGTCCCAGAAGAAGATGGAGTTGTCGTCCTTGCCATCCTTATCGTCGCGGATGACGAGAGCATCCTCATCGAGCGCCTTCCTAGAATCTATAACAGGGTCGAGTGGCTCGTAGTCAACGTCGATGAGCTCGAGGGCGTCCTGCGCGATGTAGGTATCATCGGCCACCACGAAGGCAACCTCCTGCCCCTGGAAGCGCACCTTGTCGGTGGCGAGCACGGCCTGGGTGTCCCCGGCGAGGGTGGGCATCCAGGCGAGGCCCTGCTCGGCGAGGTCCTCGCCCGTGATGACCGCGTGGACGCCGGAGAGCTCCAGCGCGGCGCTCGTGTCTACACTATTGATCCTCGCGTGGGCGTAAGGGCTGCGCAGGATGGTTGACTGCAGCATCTGCGGCAGTCTGACGTCATCGACGTAGTTTCCCTTGCCCCTGATAAAGCGCCCGTCCTCCTTGCGAGGCATCCGGTCGCCGAGGGTATGTCCCTGCACCGTGGCCATTACGCACCAACCTCCTGTGCACTGCCGTTTCTCGCGGCCCACTGGACCGCCTTGACAATGTTCTCGTAACCCGTGCAGCGGCATAGGTTGCCCGAGATGGCCTCCCTGATCTCCGCCTCCGTCGGGTCGGGATTGCGCTCCAGGAATTCTGTGGCGGTCATTATCATGCCCGGTGTACAGAAGCCGCATTGCAGCCCGTGCTCGACGTGAAAACCCTCCTGAACGGGGGTGAGATCTGTCCCGCTCCACAGCCCCTCGATGGTCGT
>DASTKM010000346.1:0-6672 GCA_035715885.1 Rubrobacter sp. | reverse complement strand
GAAGAGTGGAGAGAGGGCAAGCTGTGGCCCAAGCGTCTCCACCCCGACGATCGGGAGAGGATACTGGCCGCCGACGAGCGCTTCGAAGCTGGGGGCGAGGAGTCCTTCAGCGAAGAGTACCGTCTACTGGCGAGGGACGGGTCTGTGGTGTGGGTTCGTGAGGAGGCGGTCCTCCTAAGGGACGAAGCGGGCGAACCTCTCTACTGGCAAGGGATCTTCTACGACCTTACCGAACGCAAGGCCCTAGAGGAGCGGCTCGAGCATCGGGCCTTCCATGACTACCTGACCGACCTCCCGAACCGCCAGCTCTTCGTGGACCGCCTCCGAAAGGCCCTCGATCGCACGAGGCGCAAGAGGGACCGTAAGGTGGCGGTTCTCTTCACGGACCTGGACGAATTCAAGATAATAAACGACTCACTGGGCCACGAGGCTGGGGATGTGCTCCTCACACTCGTCGCCCAGCGGCTCAAGCGCTGCCTGCGTCCGGAGGATAGCCTGGCTCGCTTCGGAGGCGACGAGTTCGTGGTACTCATCGAGGACATCGAGGGCCCTGAGGTAGCAGTGCGTGTAGCAGAGAGGATCACTGAGGAACTGAAGAGACCCTTCTTTTTGGAGGGCCGTGAGCTGTTCGCCCCGTCCAGTATAGGCATCGGCCTGGGCGACGCCAGGACGAAGACGCCTGAGAGCCTTCTCATGGAAGCCGACACGGCTATGTACAGGGCCAAGGAGGAGGGCGGGACTTTTAGGGTGTTCGACCCTGATATGTATGCGCGGGCCAAGGGTCGCCTGGAGCTGGAAGCTGACCTCAGACGAACTCTCGAGGCTCCTCATAAGCGATTACCCGTTTTCTACCAGCCAATGGTCTCTATACCCAACGGCACCATAGTAGGGATGGAGGCGCTACTGAGGTGGGCCCATCCGGAGCAAGGTTTGCTCGTCCCTCCGGGATTCATTGCTATGGCTGAGGAGACGGGGCTGATAGTCCCTATGGGTCGGTGGGTGCTCAACGAGGCCTGCCGGCGCGCCAGGGAGTGGCAGGAACGCTATCCCAAGGACGCCCAGCTGACCATGGCTGTGAACATCTCGGCTCGTCAGCTGCGTTACCCCGAACTCGTTGGCGAAGTGGAGGTCGCCCTGAGGAAGGCTGCCCTGGACCCCGGGAGCCTTACCCTGGAGATCACGGAGAGCGTCCTTGTCGAGGATGAGGGATCTAGCGCAGGCACGCTTCAGCGCCTCAAGGAGCTTGGGGTGCGGCTGGCCATAGACGACTTCGGGGTGGGATACTCCTCGCTGTCGTACCTGAGGTACTTGCCTGTGGACCAGCTGAAGTTAGACCGGGTGCTCGTGGGAAATCTGGACACTGACGACAAGAACCTGGCTATCGTGCGGGCGGCGGTCGATCTCGGGCACGCGTTGGGCATCGAGGTGGTCGCCGAGGGTGTAGAGACCCGCGAGGAGTTCGTGGAGCTTAGGAAGTTGGGATGCGACGTCGGACAGGGCGACTACTGGTGGGGCCCCCGCCTTCCCAGGGAGACAGAAGAGCTGCTTGCATCCAACCAGGCCCCCTTGCCCGACCTATAGGCCCGATTACCCTTCCCTCCTCGGGAGGGACATGTTGCTCCAGGCGGTAGACTTGGGCTCATGGCCGAGCGTAAGGACAGGGCGGCGGCTCTTGTGGAAGCCTCGCTGCTCCTTGCAGTTCTCTTCCTCGGCACCAACCCCGTGGCCGTCAAAGTCGCCGTCGCCGAGTTCCCTCCTATTCCTTTCGTGGCGATGAGGTTCACCCTGGCCGGGCTCCTACTCTTCGTGCTCGTAGCGCTCCTCGAGCCGCGGGAAGGAAGGCCTGGTCGGCGGGATCTTCTCTCCTTGGCGGCAGTAGGCCTCGTCGGAGTGGGGGCGAATAACGTCGCCTTGACGCTTGGAGTGAGCATGACCACCGCTTCCGAGACCGCCTTGATCTACGCGGCGGTACCGATCTGGGGCATCCTCCTCGGCCTTGCGCTCGGGCTGGAGAGGCCGACACGCTGGGGTATCCTGGGTGTCTGTCTCGCCTTCTTGGGTGTTGCAGTCGTGGTCTACGGTGGTCTAACAGGCAACACCAGCTTCCTCGGGAACCTCCTGGTCGTGGTGGCGACGGTTTGCTGGGGGTCCTACGCCATCCTGTCCTTGCCACTCTTGCGGCGGTACTCGCCGCTGGTGGTGGCCTCTTACACCATGCTGTTCGGTGGCCTGGGAGCCCTGCCTCTCGCCCTGCCGGGCTTCCTGGACGCCGGGTGGGTCGAGGCCAGCGCAAGGGCCTGGGAGGCCCTGGCTTACTCCACGCTCTTGGTGGCGGCCTTCGGGTTCTGGGCCTGGCAGAGGGGTGTCTCGCAGGTCGGGGCGAACCGGGTGCTCGTCTACCAGTACCTGATCACGCTCGTTGGCGTGGCGGCGGGCGTGATACTGCTCGGAGAGAGTCTCACGGCGAACAAGGTTCTGGGCGGCGCGGTCATCCTTCTTGGCGTCTACCTCGCCCGGAGGCGGTAGGCATCCTGGCGGATCAAACCTATCCTTCCTGCTCCGTCGGCCGGATGAGGATTTCGTTGATCGCCACGTGGCGGGGGCGGGTGACGATGTAGACGACAGCGTCGGCGATGTCTTCGGACTGGAGTATCTGCACGTCTTCGAAGCGGGCTGCGGCCTGCTCCCTGATCTCATCCCGCAAGTGACTCTGAAGCTCCGTGGCGACCGCGCCTGGTTCGACGAGCGAGACGCGCACGTGCCTGCCTGTGATCTCCTGGCGCAAGGCCTGACTGAAGGCCCCGACCCCGAACTTGGTCAGGTTGTAGACTCCGGCGCCGCTCCTGATACGGCGTCCGGCTACGGAGGACGTGTTGATGAGATCGGCAACCCTCCTCGGAGAGTTCTCGGCGGCCTTCAGGAGGTGGGGAAGTGCGGCGTGGGCGACGTACAGCAGACCCTTGATGTTCAGGTCCACCATCCTCTCCCACTCCTCGGTAGGCGCGTCCTCGATCGGCCCGAGCAACATTACGCCAGCGTTGTTGAAGACCGTATCCAGCCGTCCAAACTCGGAGATCGTGTGCTCGACGGCGGATACCGCCTGCTCCTGATCCGTTATGTCCGCCTCGATGGCAAACGTCTTGCCGCCATCCTCCTGTATCTCTTGAGCCAGCCTCTCCAGCCTGTCCTTGCGTCGGGCGACGACGGCCACCGCAGCACCCTGCCGCGCGAGCGCCTTCGCTGTCGCCTCACCGATACCGCTGCTCGCGCCCGTTACGAACGCCACCGTCCCGTCGAGTCTCTCAGCCATCCGCAATCCTCCCCGCACATTGGAAAAGGTTGTCAGGCAATGTCTTTCCCGATGAACGTCGGATCTAACCGGACACCAGTCAGGCGCCGGTCACTGAGATTTCGGGCGCAAGGAGTCCGCCGCGTGTTCCCTTACTCTCTCCTGGGACGCGGAGCCTTCCGCCTGGTACGCTGGTATCCTGTGGAACGTGGCAGGGATGTCAGAGAAATGACCGAATTCGCCCACTACTGAGACTGGCCGGCGGGGACCTCGGCCTGGATCCAGGACGGATCGGTGCGTGCGGCGCGTTTCCGGGGCAACCGAGGCACGGCGGGAGGGATCAAAGGTGAGGGAGAACCGTCTGAGAAAGATCTGGCAGGAAGGCGGAACCGCCGTAAACGGGTGGTTGCACGTACCTAGCTCCTTCTCAGCCGAAGTGATGGCGCACGCAGGATGGGATAGTCTGACCATAGATATGCAGCACGGGCCCGTGGATTACGGAAGGCTCGTCCCAATGTTGCAGGCCATCTCCACTACGGACACTGTGCCCGTCGTTCGGGTGCCGTGGAATGATCCCGGCCTCATAATGAGGGTGCTCGACGCAGGGTGTTACGCTGTGATCTGCCCGATGATCAATACCCGCGAAGAAGCTGAAGCCTTCGTCGGGGCCTGCCGCTACCCTCCTGAGGGATACCGCAGTTACGGCCCGTACAGAGCAACCATCTATGGCGGCCAGGACTACACCGACCACGCGAACGAGACCGTCGTGACAATGGCCATGATCGAGACGCAGCAAGCGCTGGAGAACCTGGATGAGATACTCGGTGTACAGGGCCTGGACGCAGTCTTCGTGGGGCCCTCGGATCTCGGCCAGAGCCTCGGGCATGGCCCAGGCACGGACCGCGGCGAGCCCGCGGTAGTCGAGGCTATCGAAAGGGTGCTGGCAGCCGCACGTGATCACAGTCTTGCCGCCGGCATCTTCACAGGTTCTCCCGAGTACGCCTCGCGCATGGCGGGGAATGGTTTCCAGTTCGTCACCATCTCTTCGGACGCACGGCTCATGGCTTCAGCAGCCGCCAGCGCCATAGCCGCTTTCGAGAGCGAGTGAGGGTATCATTGGACCGGTATGCCGAGTCTTGTAGAGAGTGCGCGGGCGTGAGAGGAGTTTTTCATGGCAGAGAGAGAGACGACGGTAGGGCCTGAGGAAGGGATCCACGGCCGCCCGGCGGCGCGGTTCGTAAAGGCGGCCAAGGGATTCTCCTCGCAGGTCGTGATCGTGAAGGGCGATCGGGAAGTCAACGCCAAGAGCGTTCTGAAGATAACCGGGCTTGCCAGAAAGGGCGATAAGGTCACCATTCGCGCGGAGGGCGAGGACGCCGAACAGGCCGTGGAGACCCTGGCCGAGCTCATAGCAGCGGACGAACATTAGATCCTGGCGAAGCTCGTGAAGCTGACCGGCATAGGAGCGTCAGAAGGGGTGGCCGTGGGGCCGGCTTTCGTCCCCGCTACCGGCAGGCCCGAGCCCGAGCGGGACCGGATAACAGAGGATGAGGTCGAACGCGAGCTGCAAAGGTTCAGGGAGGCTGTCGAGACTGTCGCTGGCAACCTCTCGGGGACGGCTGACAGGCTCCGTACTTCGGGGAGCGAAGAGGAGGCCGGTATCTTCGAGTTCCACGTCGAGATGGCTGAGGACCCCGAGCTTGCCTCGGCGGTCGAGGAGCGCGTGGGGAACCTGGAGAGCCCGGAGGCGGCAGTGCTGGCCGTCGGTGAGGAGTTCGCCGCTGAGTACGCGGCGATGGATGACGAGTACATGGCCGCAAGGGCCGATGACGTGCGCGACGTTACGGGCCAGATCTCCGCCCAGCTGATGGGCCGTGGCATCTCGGCCTTCGAGGCACTAAGGACGCCCTCCGTCGTGCTCTCCCAAAGCCTCGCACCATCGGACACAGCGCGCATCCAGAAGGGGATGGCGCTCGGGTTCGTCACCGCCGAGGGGTCGAAGACTTCGCACGTCTCGATCATGGCCCGCTCCATGGGTATCCCAGCCGTCGTCGGCGTCGGACCCGAGTTGGAGCGAGTCTTGGGCGCCCAGACGGTCGCGGTCGACGGGGGCGAGGGCTACGTGATCGCGGATCCCAACGCGGATACGGTCGCTGAGTTCGAGAGGATGTCTGGGGCGCTGGCCGAGGAGCGGGTGGCCCTCGACGAGTACCGTCACGTCGAGGCGAGCACCAGGGAAGGGCGGCGCATCGAGGTCGCCGCGAACCTTGGCTCGGCGTCTGAGGCTGATGACGCCCTGAAGTGGGGCGCCGAAGGCGTAGGATTGTTCCGCACCGAGTTCCTGTTCATGGAGCGAGACGACCTGCCCTCCGAGGATGAGCAGTACGAAGCCTACAGCGCCGTCGCCCGCGCTTTCGGCAAGAAACCCGTCATCATTCGTACTCTGGACGTGGGGGGTGACAAGGACCTGCCCGGCGTGGAACAGGGCACCGAAGAGAACCCTTTCCTCGGCTGGCGTGGAATAAGGATGAGCCTGGATACACCTGAGCTCTTCGAGCCCCAGCTGCGTGCCATCCTGCGCGCCGCGGTCCACGGTAACCTCAAGGTCATGTTCCCGATGGTCGCTGACATCGGGGAGTTGGAGGCCGCGAAGGCGATTCTGCAGGAGTGCCGTAGGGAGCTTGAATCGGAAGGAATGGCCGTAGGCGAGGTCGAGACGGGAGTGATGATCGAGACTCCAGCGGCCGCGGTCTGCGCCGGAGAACTCGCCGAGCAGTCAGCCTTCTTCTCTATAGGGACTAACGATCTGGTCCAATACACCCTGGCTGCGGACAGGGGCAACGAGCGGCTGCGACGGCTCCAGAGCGCGGACCATCCCGCGGTTCTGGCCCTGATCAGGCGCACCTGCGAGGCCGCGAGCGCGGCGGGAATACAGGTGGGCGTGTGCGGCGAGGCGGCCGGCGAGCCCGAGATGATACCGAGACTCGTCGAGCTCGGCGTCACAGAGTTGAGCATGCCCGCCCCTCAGATCCCACGGGCCAAGATGGTCATCTCAGAGCTATGAGGGCGCGCGTCTTCCCGGACTACGCGGCCATTAGCACCGCGGCGGCGTACGTCGTCGCCGGGAGGTTGGAAGAAGAGCCTTCCTCGGTCCTCATGCTGCCAACAGGCATTACTCCTCTCGGGATGTACAGGCGGCTCGTCGAGATGCATCGCTCAGAGCGTCTCTCGTTCGCGAACGCGACCTTCTTCAACCTCGACGAGTATCTTGGGCTGGCGCCGGATCACAGGGCGAGCTACCACGTATACATGAAGGAGCATTTCTACGGGCTCATCGACGCCGACCCTGCGCGGGTCTTCGTCCCCGACGGGGCCGCTCCAGA
>DASTKM010000345.1:0-3515 GCA_035715885.1 Rubrobacter sp. | reverse complement strand
CCTGCGGCCGAGATGGCCCTCGCCGAAGCCGGCATCCCCATCTCAGGCGTTGACGTCATAAAGACGCACAACCCGTTCGCCGTCAACGACGCCTACTTCGCCAGACAGATGGGGGTGCAGGTCAAGGATATGAACAACTACGGGTCCAGCCTCATCTTCGGCCACCCTCAGGGACCGACCGGAGCGCGCCTGATCGCGGAGATGATCGAGGAGCTCAGGCTACGGGGCGGCGGGATCGGCCTCTTCACCGGCTGCGCCGCAGGAGACTCCGGCGCCGCCCTCGTCGTGCTGGTGGAAGACTAGTGGACCACAGGGAGGAGAAGCTTTGCAGGTAGGGGAGAGCACTTTCTTTATAACAGGTGGAGGCTCGGGTCTCGGGGCGGCGACGGCCCGTCTCCTCGTGGAGAACGGGGCGCACGTCGCCCTCGCCGACGTCGACGAAGAGGCCGGTGAGCAGATGGCCTCGCAGATCGGTAGCGGCGCTGAGTTTGTACGTACCGACGTCACGGACGAAGAGAGCGTGCAAGACGCGCTTGATTCGGTGGTGGAGATCTTCGGTTCCTTGAACGGCGCCGTGAACTGCGCCGGGATCGGCCCGGCTGCCAGGGTCGTCGGGAAAAAGGGCGTCCACGACCTGGGGCTTTTCACGAAAACAGTCGAGATAAACCTCGTAGGCACCTTCAACGTCATCCGTTTCGCCGCCGTCAGGCTGGCCGAGAACGAGCTGGGCGAGGACGGCGAGCGAGGGGTGATAATCAACACTGCGAGCGTCGCTGCCTACGACGGCCAGATCGGGCAGGCCGCCTACGCCGCTTCGAAGGGTGGCGTCGTTGCGCTCACGCTCCCTGTGGCCCGCGAACTCGCCTCTAGCGGTATACGGGTGGTAACGATAGCCCCAGGCATCTTCGAGACGCCGATGCTCGCAGCGCTACCCGAGGACGCGAAGGACTCCCTTGGCAAGCAGGTACCTTTCCCTCCGAGGCTTGGCAGGCCGGAAGAGTACGCGGCCCTAGCGAAGCACATCGTCGAGAACCAGATGCTCAACGGCGAGGTAATACGTCTCGACGGAGGCATCAGGATGGCGCCCAGGTAAAGGTGAATCCGTGAGCGATGCGCGCTCCACCTTGTACCAGGACCTCTTCGGCCTCGACGGTCTGCTAACCGAAGAGGAGCGCGAGGTCCGCGAGCGCGTACGGGCGTTCTCGGACGCTGAGGTCATCCCGATCATGGCCGACTGCTGGGAGCGCGGTGAGTTCCCGTTCCAGCTGGTCCCGAAGCTAGCCGCGCTCAGTATCTGTGGTGACACCATAAAGGGATACGGGTGCGCGGGTCTCAGCGCGGTCGGAGCGGGGCTCGCGGCCATGGAACTGGCGCGGGGCGACGGGAGCATCTACACGTTCTTCGGGGCGACTTCCGGCTTCGCAATAAACACTATCTTCAACCTCGGCAGCGAGGATCAGAAAGAGAAGTGGATTCCAGGCATGGCCCGGCTGGAGAAGCTCGGGGCCTTCGCCCTTACCGAACCGGAGCACGGATCAGATGCAGTGATGATCGAGACGAAGGCCCGTAGGGAGGGCGACGAGTACGTTATAGATGGCAAGAAACGCTGGATCGGAAACGGCACGGTGGCCGATGTGATCATCATCTGGGCCCGCGACGAGAATGACGAACTCGGAGGATTCCTCGTCGAGAAGGGCTCGCCTGGTCTCCAGGCGAGCCCGATCACGGGCAAGGCCTCCAAGAGACCAGGCATTCAGGCGGACCTCTCGCTGGAGGGCGTCAGGGTGCCTGTAGAGAACAGGCTGCCCGGTGCCAGGACCTTCAAGGACACTACCAGCGCCCTTGCTGTCGTCAGGTGCGGCGTCGCGTGGGAGGCCCTCGGACACGCCATCGCGGTGTATGAGACGGCGCTTGCCTACACCAGAGAACGCAAGCAGTTTGGCAGGCCCATTGCCTCCTTCCAACTCGTGCAAGACAAGATCGCGAAGATGCTTGCCGACATCACCACGATGTTCCTTCTCTGCATACAGCTCGGCAGGCGCGCCGAAGCAGGAAAGATGACGGACGTTGCCGCGTCGCTTGCCAAGATGAACAATGCCCAAAAGGCCCGAAGGATCTGCCTCGACGCCCGCGACATCATGGGCGGCAACGGCATCCTCTACGAATACCACGTCGCCCGCCACTGGGCTGATATGGAGGCCGTCTACACCTATGAGGGCACCGACTCTATCAACTCCCTGATAGTGGGGCGCGAGATCACCGGCTACAGTGCGTTCTCATAAGGAAGATCGGAACCTGGCATTCCCCAACCGATGTGGTAAGCCAATGAACGCCGACAACATCTACCATCGTGGTTTCTAGCCGCTTCTCGAAAGGCCAGGACTCTCCGGGTTCACCTTCCACTCCCTGCGGCACACGAGCGCGACCAATCTGCTGTCGAAGAATGGCAACTCCAAGATTGTCTCCGAAATGCTGGGACACGCCACGATTTCGCAGACGATGGACACATACTCTCACGTCATGCCGGGAATGGGAGACGTAGCCGCCACAGCCCTTGAGGAAGCTCTTACTTGGCCTACTGCTGCCAAAGCCCCCGATGACTCCGTCGGGGGCTTTCGTGTGCTGTGGGTTTTTGCTGCAAATAGCGGTATTTCTGTGGCGCGCTCGGCAGGACTCGAACCTGCGACCTTCTGATTCGTAGTCAACTTACGTAGGTACCCGTAGACCCCCGGGGAACTTCATGACCCCCCGTAGAAAGCCGTTTTGCGCTCTTGGGTAGGTTGGTCGACCCGCACGGAACCCCGTAGACACTCACGGATAAGTGGTCAAATAAGTGGTCAACGTTGTCACGTGCTCCGTCGGGAAAGCTGCGGCTCTTTCTTCGTACCTCAACTCGTTGAGTTGGTGGAATATCCTCGCTGAACATACGGGCAGCCTTGCCAGGAGCGACAGTAATATGCACGCCTGCGGGGGACCGATGATCCTCATGGCGCGTGCCATCTGCTCACCTTAAACTTTTATTAGCGCCATGACGGGCGAGGGAAAGGTAGTAGAACGTGATGCACTGGGGCTCGGACGAAGAGCTATACGGCACGATCCGTCGCGATCTTTTCACGGCGGTGGTTGGCGACGTCATGGACACCATGGGGCTGCTACGCCAATTTCTGCCACCGCAAATCAAACCGCTCCACGACGATATGGTGGTCACCGGGCGGGCTTTGACGGTGCTGGAGGCCGACGTCTTCACCGAGTCGCCCGGCCCAGGCGCCACTGATTCTACGACCGAATCCTTCGGCTTGATGTTCAAGGCGCTCGACGACTTGAAGGCCGGAGAGGTCTACATCTGTGCTGGTGCCTCGCCCCGATATGCCCTTTGGGGTGAGCTGATGAGCACGCGGGCCATAAAGCTCGGGGCCGCCGGAGCGGTCTTGGAGGGCTACCACCGCGACACGCGCGGGATCCTCCGACTGGGTTTTCCCGCCTTCTCCTACGGAGGATACGCCCAAGACCAGGCA
>DASTKM010000344.1:0-2361 GCA_035715885.1 Rubrobacter sp. | reverse complement strand
GGTTGATGATGATGTCTATCTCATAGAGGCGGTAGCGCAAAACGGCGAAACCGATGGCTATAGGGACCAGCGTGAAGCTACTCAGCGCCGCATACCCAAGGAGGTCCAACCACAATGGTGAGCCTGCCTGGAACCAGGCCCCCGATGGGAAGATGAATGCGCAAGCCATGGCGATCAGGTACAAGAGGCCAACGAACGAGGCGGCGAAGGCTATCCACTTGATCTGCTGGCGCTCCTCTCCTCTCGAACGCCGGTAACGCATTACCAGGCTGATGACAGAGGCGAGCATGCACAGGGGCAACAGTGGCAGAACGATGTACGCTACGGTTTCCAGCCAGGGGTAGCCCTCTAACGCGTACGGGTTGCGTATCCCCCAAGGTTCTGCAACCCTCCTGGGGTGAGTCCGACCAAGATGCTAACCAGCACGATTACCGTCCCGGAGAGCCAGGCCAGAGGACGCCACCTCCTGGAGGGCAGCCTGCCGTCGGGGAAGAGTAGGAACACGTAGGTCCCCAGTAGTCCCACGGCGGGCACCCACATGAAATTGTTCACAGCGGCGACTCCCACTGGAAATGGGACCGAGCCGGGTCTGGCTACACCGTAGAGGCCGTAATAGTCCGTCATACCCAAGAACATCCACAAGAGACCCTCCGCCAGGAGGATCCAGCCGATCGCGTTGCGGGGACGCCTTGAGGCGATCAGGGCCCCAACCAGCGGGAAGATCAGGAAGATCACCCCTCCCAAGAGGTCACCCACGGTGAGGTTTGCTTCCCAACTGCTTGGGATTTGCGCTGAGCGGGCGAGTACAAGCAGCGGGACGCTGGCCACGAACATGGCTACAGAGAGACCGGCGAGCGACCAGGCCAGCAAGAAAGCCGCGCGCGCACCGCCGTCCCCCCGGCTTCGTTCCCTCGCCGCTTCCATCACAACGCTACTCTACAGTACAACCGTCTCCCAGTCGTTACGGAAAGCGTTACGAAGTCCATCTTTGCACCCCACAGTGGACCAAGTCGTCGAGGGATTCGGCCGGACGGAGGATATACTAATCAGGTGGACCTCTTCGACGAATCAGGCCTGGAGAACCTGGCAGGCCGCGCCCCGCTCGCCGAACGGCTGCGCCCCGCGACGCTCGACGATGTGGTCGGCCAACCTCACCTGACCGATGAGGGAGGCCCTCTACGGTCGGTCGTGGAGCGGGGCAGGATCGGCTCTGTCGTCCTCTGGGGACCGCCCGGCACAGGGAAGACGACTCTGGCCCGCGTGCTGGCGAACACGGTCGAAGAAGAGTTCGTGCCTCTGAGCGCGGTGACCAGTGGGGTTAAGGATCTTCGGGCAGCTCTGGGCGGCGCCCGTGAGCGGCTCAAGTACGAGGGGCGAGGGACGCTCGTCTTCGTGGACGAGGTCCACCGCTTCAACAAGAACCAGCAGGACGCCCTGCTCCCCGCCCTCGAAGAGGGCCTCGTGGACTTTATAGGGGCGACTACGGAGAACCCGTCCTTCGAGGTGACTGCCCCGCTACTCTCCCGCTCGCGCGTGCTCAGGCTGCGGTCTCTCTCGCAAGAGGATCTCGGCCTCCTGCTCGACAGGGGCGTCGAGGAGCTCGGGGTCGACGTCTCCGATGAGGCCCGCGAGTACCTGCTACGGCTCGCCGGCGGTGACGGACGGCGGATGCTCAACGCACTCGAAGTCGCATCCACGGGCACGAAGCGGGTCGAGGTCACTGACGTGGAGCGTGCGGTGGGGCAGAGGGCACTCAGGTACGGGCGTGAGGAGCACTACGACGTCATAAGCGCGTTCATCAAGAGCGTGCGTGGCGGGGACCCTGACGCCGCGCTCCATTATCTAGCCAGGATGCTCGAGGCGGGAGAGGACCCTGTGTTCGTTGCCAGGCGGCTCGTGATCCTGGCCTCAGAAGATATAGGCAACGCAGATCCGCACGGCCTGCCGCTCGCCGTCTCAGCCGCAGAAGCGGTCAGGCTCATCGGGATGCCGGAGGGTCGAATTCCCCTCGCTCAGGCGACGACCTACCTGGCCACGGCCCCGAAATCCAACGCCGCCTATACCGGCATAAATGCGGCCCTGGCGGATGTGCGCCACGACAACACGCCAGAGGTTCCCATGCACCTCCGCAACGCTGTAACAGGGCTCATGAAAGAGGAGGGCTACGGCTCGGGCTACCGCTACGCCCACGACGACGATCCGGAAGGTATGAACGACACGTATCTACCCGAGGAGATCTCGGACCGCGTCTACTACGAGCCGATGGAAAGTGGCGATGAGGCCGAAATCAAGGAAAGGCTGCAACGCTGGCGCGGGGAGAGGGAACGCCGGAAGTAGGGTCTCATTTATTCGTCATCGGGC
>DASTKM010000343.1:0-6655 GCA_035715885.1 Rubrobacter sp. | reverse complement strand
GCAGGAATACGTTGATGCAGGGCATGCCGCCAGCCAGGCACTAATGAGCGGCGTGGTCGGGAGCGCGCCGCCGGTGGCGAACGACGTCACGTACGAGCGCATCCTCGATGCCCGCTCGGAACCGCAGAACTGGCTCACCTACTACGGCGCCTACGACGGGCAGCGCTACAGCCCGCTGGACCAGATCAACACCGAGAACGTCAACCGCCTCGCTCCCGCGTGGGTGTTCCAGGCCGGCTCGGTCGGCATGCACGCGGGCCCGTCGACGTACTCGTTCGAGGCCGCCCCGATCGTCGTGGACGGAGTCATGTACCTTTCGGGCTGGGATGGCTGGGTCTGGGCCCTCGACGCCCGGTCGGGGCAGGAACTGTGGCGATACAAGCATGCGATCCCGTACGATGTGTCGCTCTGCTGCGGCAATGTGAACCGCGGGGTCGCCGTAGCGAAGGGGAAGGTCTTCGTCGTCACCCTGAACGCCCACGTGCTCGCGCTCGACGCCCAAACCGGCGAGCGTGTCTGGGACAAAACGTACGGAGATGTGCGGGCCGGTGAGAGCGCTACGGTCGCTCCCCTGGTCGTGAAGAACTTGGTCATCGTGGGGAGCTCCGGCGGGGAGTTTGGGACGCGCGGCCACCTCGACGCCTACGACATCGACACCGGAGAGCGCGTCTGGCGCTGCTATATGGTGCCGAAGCCCGGAGAGCCGGGGTCCGAGACCTGGCCGGATGACGGCGAGGCTTGGCAGCGGGGTGGTGGAAACTGCTGGGTCACCGGCACCTACGACCCGGAGCAGAATCTCCTGTACTGGGGGACCGGCAACCCGGCGCCCGACTTCGACGGAGGCGTACGCGAGGGCGACAACCTCTACACCTGCTGTGTTGTCGCCGTGGACGCGGACAACGGCGAGATACGCTGGCACTACCAGTACAACCCGCACGACCTGTGGGACTACGACAGCAATATGGAGAATATCCTGTTCGAGTTGGACGGGCGCAAGCTGCTGGCGCACTTCGACAAGAACGGGTACTTCTTCGTCCTGGATCGTACGAACGGTGAGCTGGTCCAGGTAGCACCCTTCGTCGACCGCATCACCTGGGGCGAGATCGACGCCGACGGCAAGGTAACGCCCAAGGTGTACCCCGAGAACGAGGGGGAGACGGTCACCTTTTGGCCGGGGCCGGCCGGCGGCAAGGAATGGACGCACGCGGCCTACAGCCCGAGGACGGGGCTCTTCTACGCCCCGGTACAGGATGTCGGCGTGGAGGTCACGCGTCGGCGCAGGGAGTTCAAGGAGAGCATTCCTTACTGGGGAGCGGCCGTCGTCGTGCACTCCGAGGACATGGCAGGGTCCGTGAGCGCCTTCGATCCGTCCACGGGCGAGGAGGTGTGGCGCTGGCGCAATGAGCTGCCGATGTGCGCGTCCGTGCTGGCCACGGGCGGCGACCTCGTGTTCGCCGGCCAACCTACGGGGGAGTTCAACGCATTCGATGCGCGCACCGGGGAGCATTTGTGGCAGTTCCAGTGTGGAAGCGGCCACCACAGTAGCCCAACGACCTACAGCGTCGACGGAAGGCAGTACGTAGCCGTGCCGGTCGGGTGGGGCGCTTGGACCGAAGGGTTCATACCCGCTATGCTCGGGGCGCCTGCCGGAGATGCTCTCTTCGTCTTCGCGCTGCCGGAATAAGCACAGATGTCCGGTACGCTGGGTGGCGTACGCCACCCAGCGTACCGGAAGGAACGTCTCCGGCGATGAGCCTGCACAATGAAGTCCATATGAAAGGAGGTAATAGCCATGGAACTCCAAAAGTGGGAGACCCCCGAGTTCGAGGAAATCGGGACCAGCGCTGAGGTAACTGCGTACGCTGGTATCTGGCCGGAATCGGAATAGGCGAATATACGGCGCCAGGCTGAATGGTCAGGCGCCTTCTTCATGTCCGCCTATGCCCGTCTTGCCGTGGGGCGATTGCGGCCAAGGAGAATGATCGAGGTAGATGGAGGACGGGTGTGTGGGGGCGTGTACTCGGAGCGGCAGCGGGAGGAGGGTTTCCGCAGTGGAACTGCGGTTGCCCTCAGTGTCAGGCCGTGCGCGATGGCTCGCGGCCCTGCCGTTCGCGCACCCAGTCATCGGTCGCGGTGAGCGCCGACTACCGGCGATGGTTCCTGCTCAACGCTTCACCCGACGTTCGTGCTCAGATCGAGTCTTTCCCGGCCCTGCACCCCCACGGGGTAAGGGATTCTCCGCTGCAGGCCGTGCTGCTCACCGACGCCGAGCTGGATCACACCCTAGGTCTACTGTTGCTGCGAGAGGCTTATGACCTCGAGGTACATGCCACCGCGGCAGTTCACGAGACCCTCTGCAGAGGCACCTCACTGCTCCAGACGCTCGACGCCTACACCCACGTCGAGTGGCGGCCGGTCGCTACAGGGACAGAGGTCTCGCTGGCGGATGGTTTGTCCTACCGGGCCTTCCACGTTCCCACGAACAAGCGGGCGCGTTTCGGGACCGGGGAGGGGGAAGATGGCGTGGTAGGGTACCGAATCACCGACGGAGAGACCGGCCGGGCCCTGGTGTACCTGCCAAGCGCACAGAAGTTGACGGCATCGGTGCTTGCTCACCTGGAAGGCTGTACGTGCCTGCTCTTTGACGGGACCTGCTGGCAGGACGACGAGCTGATCCGGCTCGGCATCGCCGGCAAGACGTCGCGCGATATGGGACACCTACCGATCGGCGGTGCTGACGGTAGCCTGAAGCAGTTGGCCCCGCTCCCCATCGAGCGCAAGATCTATATCCATATCAACAATACCAACCCCATCTTGCTCGAGGACGCGCCCGAGCGGCGCATCGTCGAGGAGCACGGCTTGGAAGTGGCCGCGGATGGGCTAGAACTGGAGTTCTGAATTTGGTGGTATCCGACACTGAGGGCTTCATCGGAGCCCTGCGCGCTCAGTCGCAGCGCTACCACAGTTGGCATCCGTTCCACGCGATGATGAACGAGGGACGCCTGAGCCCCCGGCAGATCCAGGGCTGGGTGGCCAACCGCTTCTACTACCAGGAGAACATCCCACGTAAGGACGCCGCTATCCTCGCCAACTGCCCTGACCGTGAGGTACGCCGACGCTGGATCCGGCGCATCCACGACCATGATGGAACAGCGGACGGGGAGGGGGGCATCGAGGCCTGGCTGCGTCTGGGCGAGGCTGTAGGGCTGACGCGGGAGGAGATGTGGGACGAGCGGTACGTCGTGCCCGGGGTGCGGTTCGCCGTCGATGCCTACATCACCTTCGCCCGCACCCGCCCGTGGGTCGAGGCGGTGGCCGCCTCGCTGACCGAGCTATTTGCGCCGGATCTGATGGCAGAGCGCCTGGCCGCGTTCGAGCGCCTTTACACCTGGATTGACCCCGCTGGGCTGGCCTATTTCCGCGCCCGCCTTACGCAGGCCCCACGCGACTCGGAGCACGCTCTGGAGGTGGTGATGGAGCACTGCCGGACACCGGATGAACAGGCGCGAGCTGTGGCGGCGCTATCCTTCAAGAATGACGTGCTGTGGAGCATGTTGGACGCTATCGACAGTGCCTATTCGGGCAGTACTCGACAGGAGGATCATTGATTGCATCCAGTGGACTATCGTATACCGGGCATCAGATTTGCCAGTCAACTTCAGATTGTATTGAGCCAGTTATCAAGCGTGCGCCACACCTGGCGGACGTCGGGCGCACAATGGCACGGGAGGTGACATGAGCATTGCGGTACTATCTACGAATCGACCTCATCTGCCGCCACAGGTCCGACTGGAGTGGGACCCGGTGCGCAAAAGGCAAGTGCTACTGGCACCGGAGGGAGTACTGGTCCTGAATCAGACAGGCTCGTCTATCCTGGGCCTGTGCGATGGGGAACGGACGGTCGTCGAGATCGTGGAGGAACTGCGCGCACAGTATAACCGCGTGGCCGACGACGAGGTGCGGGACTTCCTCGCTCGACTCGTTGCTAAGCGATGGGTGGAGCTTGGCGATGAATAGGCCGTTCGGCATGCTGGCCGAGCTCACCTACGCCTGCCCGCTCCACTGCCCGTACTGCTCCAACCCGCTCAACCTCACGGATTACCGCGAGGAGCTGACCACGGCAGAGTGGCAACGAGTGCTGACCGAGGCGCGGGGCCTCGGCGTCCTGCAGCTTCACCTCTCAGGCGGTGAGCCGCTGCAACGCCGCGACCTTGTAGAGCTTGTGGCCAGCGCCCGAGATCTGGGTCTGTATACCAACCTCATTACGAGCGCCCTAGGCCTCTCGCCCCGGCGGGCAAAACAGCTAAAGACCGCCGGCCTCGACCACGTACAGATCAGCATCCAGGCCGACGAGCCAGCCCTCTCTGACCGTATAGCCGGCACTCCTTCCTATGGACGCAAGATCGCGGCAGCTCGTCTGGTCAAGGAGCTGGCTTGGCCGCTCACATTGAATGTGGTCCTCCACCGCCACAACATCGATAGGATCGGCCGCATTCTCGATCTAGCCGAGGAGTTAGGAGCGGACCGGATCGAGCTGGCCAATACCCAATACTACGGCTGGGCTTGGCGCAACCGCACAGCCCTACTGCCTAGCAGGGCTCAGCTCGATCAGGCCGAGGCGGTAGTGCGCGCTGCGCGCCAGCGCCTGGAGGGGAAGATGCAGATTATCTACGTCATCCCTGATTACTACAGCCAGTACCCCAAACCCTGTATGGGCGGCTGGGGCCAAAAGCAGCTAACGGTGACACCCAACGGGGGTGTCCTACCCTGCCCTGCGGCGCACACCCTCAATCTTCCCCGAGCCACCGTGCGCGAGCATTCGCTTGCATGGATCTGGGAGGAGTCGCCCCTCTTCCAACGCTTCCGGGGAACGGAGTGGATGCCGGAGCCTTGCCGGAGTTGTGATCGCCGCGAGGTCGATTTCGGCGGTTGCCGCTGCCAGGCGTTTCAGCTCACCGGCGATGCCGCGCGCACCGATCCGGTCTGCCACCTCTCACCCGACCATCGCGTTGTGGCCGAGGCGGTAGAGGCTGCTAACGAGGGCGCAGAGCCGATCGCGCAAGGAAGGCTTGTCCCCCGTGCCCATACCAAGAACAGCAACTACTCACCGACCGGCGGCTTAGAGTCTCCACAGAGTGTGCCGTGATATCGCTTCTCATCCTCGGCTTTGTCCTCAGCCTGGATAATTTCCGGTTGGCGATTGCGCTCGGGGCTTTTCAGCTCAGCTGGCGCCGTGCACTCCGGATCGCAGTGGTGTTCGGGTTATGGGATGGCTTCTCGCCCCTGATAGGTCTGCTGATCGGGCGCTACTTCGGGCAGGAGATCGGTCCAGCGGCGGACATCCTGGGACCGATCGTGCTGCTTGTGTATGGTCTATACCTCGTCGTTCGGAGTCTGCAGACCGAAGCACCAGAGGATCTGGATGAGCGTATGGCACTCTTCGGTATTCCTCTATCTCTAAGCCTGGACAATCTGCTCGCGGGTACCGGCTTGGGGATGCTTGGCTTTCCCCCCGTCGTCACGGCAGCGGTCTTTGGCACTATCACGGCCCTGATGACATTCGTTGGCCTGCAACTCGGGGGAGTCGCAGCCCGCTTCATACCCATCCGCTCCGATCTCCTCAGTGGTATGGGACTCTCGATCATGGCAGTCGTGCTGGTACTGGGATACTAAGAGCCAGCCGAGATCGGGAGGAAAGCGTGATCTCAGAGCCTGTTCACTTGGCGAGTTCCTTGCCACCGTAGGCGCCGTCAGCCCAGATCTTCTTCGGGCGGGGCACCAACGGCTCAAGCCCGGCGAGCAAGAGGCAGACCTCCACGGTTCTCCTCGGCGCACAGCGCCACCGGTAGTCGAAAAGGAGACGCTATGACTACCAAGAAGCCCAAACTGCCCATAATCCCGTTCGCCTCCCCTGAGGCTCGGGAGGCGTGGCTCGAAGAACACCACACGACCTCGGACGGGCTCTGCCTCAAGTGGTGGGTAATGAACAAATGTATCTACCGGCGGAACCTGAACGATGGGAGTGATCTTGGCTGCAACGCGCATCACCATGGACAGGGTGCACTAGCAAGATTCGGAGAAGTAATGCGGCGAAACAGTTGGTTCACTAGCCACGTGGCGCAGGCTCTTGTCGGATGGGCTACCCAGAGCACCTAGATAGTTGGCAGGAAGAATGTCGGAGTGGTTAGAAGGCCCGTCACCTGCGGCTGGGCATGGGTTAGCTCGGGCCTAGGCGTGCGCCGTTCCAGTGCCTTGCGTAGCTCGATTGTCTTCGATCCCGCCGTCCAGCGACTCGGTGGTGTCCTAAGCGTAGCGGGCATCGCTTGCTCGTCTCAAACTATTGACAGTGACAACTCTGCGTCAGAATCGTTTAGCAGTGCCCGGAAGCACACCTCTCTCGTTTTTGTACTCTGGGACCTACACCGAGAAGAGCAGAGGGTGCGGACTTCGCATCGGCGTTGCCCTTTGTCGGCCTTGCGCTCCCCATACTCTCGGCCCATCACAGCATCTATCATCTCACAGCAGTACTCATAAGGATTGATCCTGCGGCCAATAGCCGGCGTGGGCGAACCAACCTGCAGTATCTTCTGTAGTGACGGCCCTAAGAGCTCGTCTTATCGCCTCTACCAGAGCCTCGCGCACGCGTGCGCCAGCT
>DASTKM010000342.1:0-3849 GCA_035715885.1 Rubrobacter sp. | reverse complement strand
GGCCGGATCGGGGAGGACGCAGCCGTCTCGGCCATGAAAGCCGGTGCCGACGACTACCTCATGAAGGATAACCTGGCCAGGCTCAACAGCGCCATCGAGCGGGAGCTCAGGGACGCTGAGGTGCGCCGCGAGCGCCGGCAGGTTGAGGAGAAGTACCGTTCGATCTTCGAAAACGCCGTCGAAGGGATCTTCCAGACAACGGTCGACGGACGGTTTCTGACGGCGAACCCCGCGATGGCCAGGATGTTGGGCTACGAATCTCCCGAGGATCTGCTTGGGGCCATCTCCAACATCAGGGACCAGCTTTACGTAGAACCGGGACGCAGGGATGAGTTCTACCAGCTCGCGCTTCGGGACGGCTTCGTGAGCGGCTTCGAGGTACAGATGCACGGTAAAGACGGAGGCGCTGTGTGGGTCTCGGCCAACGCGCGCGCCATCTATGACGCCGGTGGAGGTATCTCGGGTTACGAGGGTACTGTAGAGAACATTACCGAGCGCAAGCGTGCCGAAGAGGCCCTGCGCCAGATCAGGGAGGCCGAACGCAGGCGGATAGCCCGCGAGTTGCACGACGTGGTCTTGCAGGACCTCACGTACGCCCTTCAGTCAATGCAGGTCCTCAGGAGGATGCCCGAGGGTGTTGACCGCGCCGGAGAGAAGGAAAACCAGGTAGAGGCGCTCAAAAGGGCGGTCGGAGGCCTGCGCGACGCCATCTACGACCTGCGGATCGAGGGCGTCAGGGAACGGCCCCTGGTCCGCGCCGTGGAGTCAATCGTCGAACTGAACCGCCAGATCTCCGAGGGGTGCCAATTCGAACTGATCGTGGATGAGGGGTTTCCGGCCGTGAGAGCCGGACCTGCCGGTGTCGAGGTAGTTCGTGTTGTCCAGGAAGCGCTGGCCAACGTCAGGCGCCATTCAGACGCCAGGCATGCGGTTGTCACCCTCGGTATGGTGAACGGCGAGGTCCTGGTGGAGATCGAGGACGACGGCAGGGGGTTCGGGCCCGAGACGTCTTACGGGATGGGGCTCACGGGGATGCGCGAGCGCGTCCTCGTACTCGGTGGAGAGCTCGAGGTGGAGGGTAGGGAAGGCGTGGGAACCCGTGTGCTTCTCAGGGTGAGGCTGGGTGTACTGACGGGCGGGGAGTCCGGAGAACGCTCGAACTCCTGAGCAGGCAGCGTCTAAACCGCCAAAGCTGGTATATTGTTTTCGTGCGTGGGGGATCACAAGAGGGGTCTGCGTAGGGGAGAGATGCAGCGAATCTTGCTTGTAGAGGACCACGCTTCGTTCCGTCAAACACTCGCGTTCGTCTTCGACCAGCAGCCCGAGTTCGAGGTTGTCGCCCAGGCAGGGACACTAACCGAGGCACGCCGGACCATGGAGGGCCTGGAGGCCGACCTCGGGGTTATAGACCTCACCCTACCGGACGGGGAGGGAACCGAGCTGATCGAAGAACTGTGCGAAGCCAACCCGGACTTCGCGGCGCTCGTCCTAACCGCGAGCCTGGATAGGACGGAGCATGCCAGGGCGGTCGAGGCCGGGGCGGCCGGCGTCCTGCACAAGTCAGCCGATGTCGACGCGATACTCGATGCCACGCGACGTCTCGGCGACGGCGAGACCCTGCTCTCCGAGGAAGAGCTGATCGCGCTGCTACGCCTGGCCGGAGAGAACCGCGAAGAAGAGGTAGAAGCGCGCGCGAGCATCGAGCAGATCACACCCCGCGAAAAGGAGGTCCTGCAGAAGCTCGCCGAGGGCCTCTCGAACAAGGAGATAGCGGCCAGCCTGCACATGAGCGTGGATACGGAGCGCACCCACATGATGAACATATTGAACAAGCTGGGCGTGCACTCTCGGCTCCAGGCCCTGGTATTCGCCGCCCGCCACGGCCTGGTCGAGATCCGCTGAGCGGTTTTCGGGAAGGAACTTCCTGAAAACCGCTCACTTCAGCATTTCAGCAGGCTTCGGCCTTGCGGCCTCCGCTTGTCAGCATTTCGGCTTTTTGATTCGTGCGAGAGACTCTTGCGGAAGGGGCCGGCCACTTTCGGGTCTCGTCAGCTCCGCAGTACCAGCTCTCCTTCGCAGACGTACTCGGCGGGGCCATTCATGAATACGGGGTCGTCCTCGCCGGACCAGTCTATCTGCACCATGCCACCGTCCATTCGCACGTTGACGGGGCTTTGGGCGAGGTCCAGCCTTACCGCTGCGACCGCTACGGCGCACGAGCCTGAACCCGAGGCTAGGGTCTCACCCGCGCCGCGCTCCCAGATCCTCATCCTGACATCGTGCCAGCCCCGCGCGAACCCGAACTCCACGTTCGTCCTCTCGGGGAAGACGGGATCTTCTTCGATGGGCGGTCCGACGGTAGAGAGATCCAGCGTCTCGACCGCGTCCTCGCTCTCCAGGAAAGCTACTGCGTGCGGGTTGCCCATGGAGACGCGCAGGAAGCGGAAGCCTCCTACCCCGACGTCGGCGTCGAAGCTTGGCGCCCCCATGTCCACCCGCGAGGAACCATCGTCGGAGAGGAGGATCTTCTTGACCCCAGCGCCGGTGGCGACGGTCATGGCTTCGCCCTCCACCATATCGCGGTCTTTCGCGTAGCGCGCCAGGCAGCGCAGGCCGTTGCCGCACATCTCAGAGGTCGAGCCGTCAGAGTTCAGGTAGACCATCTCGAGGTCGGCTGTCCCCGAGGGAGCGGGGATGAGGATCCCGTCGGCCCCGACGCCGAAGTGCCTGTCGCAGGCTTTCGTGGCGAGGTCATGGAGATCCATCCCCTCTACTTCGCCAGGACCGAAGATGAGGAAATCGTTGCCGCAGCCTTGCATCTTGGTGAAACGCATACAGCGGATTCTACCGGATGGCCTGTTCGCGGTGGCGGCGAGAAAATGCCGTTGGGAACGGAACAGTTGTCCCGTATATTTCCCCGGTGAGAAGAGACCGCGCGAAATATCGCCGTCGCAGGCTCGGAGCCTTGTTCGTTGCCGCAGCCCTCGCCGTGGCCCTGTACGTGGGTGGCGTGGCAGGGGCTGAGCAGCAGACCGTCCACTACACCGTTGCGCCTGGAGATACGCTCTGGGAAATAGCAATAGATCACACCGCGGTCTGGGAGGATCCGAGGCCGAAGGTGGAGGCCATCCGCGAGGCCAACGATCTCTCGGGGTATGAGATCTACCCCGGCATGAGCCTGAAGGTGCCCTCGACCGTCTGATCTGCGTCCGTGGTATCCTCGAATCCCTGCGATGGTGTTGCGAGGAGAGAGCTTGGAAGACCGCGGCGAAGTCTGTCTGGCTGAGGAGGTCGAACGTTTTCGACGGCTCGGCCTCTCTGATGGGGAGATAGCGAGCAAGTTGGGTGTCGATGTGAGCTGGGTCGCGACCGTGGTCTCCTCGGGGGAGGAGGAGACTGCTCTGGAGTCAGCAGACTGAGCTGCTCCCCACACGAAGTATCCCTCTACTCTTGTGCGCGTCCTCCGAGGTGTTTGGCCAGAAAGCGTTCTGCGGCTGCGTAGAACTTCAGACGGTTCTCGGGACGGGCGAAACCGTGACCTTCGTCCTCGAAGAGCAGGTACTCGTAGTCTAAGCCTTTCTCCTTCATGGCGGCGACTATTTGCTCCGACTCGGCCTGTTTTACGCGTGGGTCGTTCGCGCCCTGGGCGATGAGCATCGGTATCCTGATGCGGTCGACGAAGAACAGGGGTGAGCGTGACTCGAGGAAGTCCTCTTCGGTGTCGGGATTGCCGACCCGCTCGTGGAAGGTCGCGAGGAGAGGCTTCCAGTAAGGCGGGATGCTGTTTATCAGGGTGATCAGGCTCGAAGGACCCACGATATCGACGGCGCACCGGAAGAGGTCGGGCGT
>DASTKM010000341.1:0-2419 GCA_035715885.1 Rubrobacter sp. | reverse complement strand
CTCCAGGAGCTTGGAGCGGATCTCATCGACGCTCTTCATGCCGAGGTTACGGATGTTCATGAGCTCTTCCTCGGTCATGGTGGCGAGCTGGCCTATGGTGTCGACCCCCTCACGCTTGAGGCAGTTATAGGAGCGGACCGTTAGCTCGAGGTCCTCGACCGGGCGCTCGTCCGTGATCACAGGACGCCCGCCGCGCTGGCGGGCGTCGGGGACGCCGGTCCCCTGGTAGCCGTCGGTGAACAACCCGAGAAAGTCCATGAGCTGCCTGGAGGCATCCTGCAACGCCTCTTGCGGCTCGATGCGTCCGTCGGTGAAGACCTCCATGCGCAGCGAATCGAGGTCGGCCCTCGCGCCGGCCCGCGTCTCCGCGACCGTGTAGTTGACCCTCTGTACCGGCGAGAACAGCGAGTCGACGGCGATCACGCCTATAGGGTCGGCTTCGCTCTTGTTCTGCTCAGCCCTCGCGTAGCCCTGGCCCCTCTCGACCGTCAGGCGCATGTCGAGGTGCCCGCCATCGGAGACGCTCGCTATGTAAGCCTCGGGGTCTACGACCTCTACGTCGGCCTTGAGCTCTATGTCGGCCGCAGTGACGTCGCCTGGGCCGTCCTTCGCGATAGTGAGCTCTATGGGCTCCTCCCGCTCCAGCTTGAACTTCAAGCTCTTGATGTTGAGGATGATGTCGACGACGTCCTCTTTGACGCCTTCGATCGTCGAGAACTCGTGCGAGACACCCTCTATGCGGATCTTGGTGACCGCGGCCCCCGTGAGCCCTGAGAGCATGACGCGCCTGAGCGAGTTGCCCAGGGTGTGGCCCAGTCCTCGCGGCAACGGCTCGGCGACGAAGGTTCCGCGCCTGGCCTCTTCTTCTTCCACCCTGAAACGGGGTGGTGCTATGTCCAACATCGTCAAAGTATCACCTGCTATAAATGTCTTGTCGCTACCGGCTGTAGAACTCGATAATGAGCTGCTCTTCGACGGGCGTGTCGATCTCGTCACGCCCCGGCGTATGCAGGAGCCTGCCCGTGAAGTTGTCGTGGTCGGCCTCCAGCCAGGGCGGGACGGCGACCACGTTCTCGACGGCGTTCTGGATGGGCTCCAGGTCCCTGCTCTTCTCCTTGACCGTGATGACGTCGCCAGGCTTGAGTATGGCCGAAGGGACGTTGTGCTTGCGGCCGTTGAGCTGGAAGTGCCCGTGCACGACGAGCTGCCGCGCCTGCGGGCGGCTGGTGGAGAAGCCCATCCTGTAAACCACGTTGTCCATCCTCAACTCCATGAGCCTGAGGAGGTTCTCGCCCGAGACGCCCTGCATCCTGGTGGCCCTGTCGTAGGCCCGCCTGAACTGCTTCTCGGAGACCCCGTAGTACCACCGGGCCTTCTGCTTCTCCATGAGCCTGAGCCCGAACTCGGTCTGGCGATGCCTGCCCCTTCCGTGCTCTCCTGGCGGGTAGGGCTTCTTCTCCAGCGGGTTCTTCCGCATGGATGAGAGCATTACCCCTGCCCGCCGGTCTCTCCGGCCCCTCGGTCCTGTGTAACGCGCCATACTTGCTACCCCCTGCGCCTCTTGGGCGGCCTGCACCCGTTGTGCGGCTGGCCCGTTACGTCCTTTATGGAGAGCACCTCTATGCCCATGGACTGGAAGGTGCGGGCGGCCATGTCCCTACCCGAGCCGTGGCCCTTGACCTCGATGTCCACACGCCTCACGCCCTGGTCCATGGCCTTGTTGGCGACGCTCTCGGCCGTCATCTGGGCAGCGAAAGGCGTGCTCTTGCGGCTCCCTTTGAAACCCAAGGATCCCGCCGATTCCCAGGCGATGACATTGCCCTCCTGGTCGCTGACGGAGACGATGGTGTTGTTGAAGGAGCTCTTTATGTGGACCACGCCGGTCGTTACGTTCCTGCGTACCCTGCGACGGGCCCTGCTCGCCCCACGCGTGCGTTGCCGCTGTTGCCTCTGCCTACCCATCTACCTCTTCTTCCTCCCGCCTATCGAGGGCTTGGGTCCCTTGCGCTGGCGGGCGTTCGTCTTGGTACGCTGCCCGCGCACGGGCAGGCCCCTGCGGTGCCTGATCCCGCGGTAGGTTCCTGTGTCTATGAGCCGCCTGATATTCTGGTTGACCTCGCGCCTCAGGTCGCCCTCAACCTCGACGTTCTGGTCTATGTAGGTCCTGACCCTAGCGACCTCTCCCTCGGCCAGGTCCCGCACCTTCGTGTCAGGATCGACCTCGGTATCGCGGCAGATCTTCCTCGCCGTCGAACGGCCAACACCGTAGATGTAGGTAAGGCCTACCTCGACCCTCTTCTCCCTGGGGAGGTCTACTCCTGCAATCCGCGCCATGCTAACCCTGCCTCTGCTTGTGGCGAGGGTTCGTGCAGATGACACGCACCACCCCGCGACGCCTTATGACCTTGCACCGCTCGCA
>DASTKM010000340.1:0-5994 GCA_035715885.1 Rubrobacter sp. | reverse complement strand
GCTTGTTAGCCCAGATAGTTGTGCAGCAACCGTGCAGCAACCCTGGTAAATCTCCTGAAATGCTGAGAAAAGTTTCAACACTGTAATTCGGCGATTTGCAGGTATTTTGCAAGTTCTGGAAACGTTTGGAAAACTATCGAGCCGCCCTCGCATGGCGGAGGTCAGGGGTTCGAGTCCCCTCGGGTTCACTCTCTTTTTCTACGGATTTGCAGGTAAAACGTGATAGGTTGTAGACAGGCCTGAAGGCATTCCGGGACGATTTACTGCAACCGTACTGCAACCCAAAGATTGATGTTACCTGGGTCGTAGTCGGGCAGCGGCGCGCCTGTCACGTCGAAAAGCTCCCGGCCGCTCTCGTCACGGAAGGTGCGCAACCGCGACCGTAGCCGATCGACGACCGCCCGCAGGCCGGTCAGCCCCGACCAGGTCCGGACATCCGAAATGGCGGCCGGGCCGAACGCGGCGAGGTAGCGCAGGACCATCCCGTCCGGTTCGCGGTCGGACTCGACGCCCCGGCCGAGCCACGCCTCGACCGTGGTCATCGCTACGGGCCCGCTCTTGCCCCAGATGCCTCGCGGCGGGACGTAGACCACCGGCACAGGCCGCGGACGGCGTAGGCCAGCGCCGCCGGGTCGCGTTCCGGCCACCGGGGTCCGAGCAGCCGGCGGAGCTCGGCTGCCATGCGCGGCCTCTCGCCCAACAGCCCGCGACCGGCCGCCAGGAGCGCGTCCACGTCCAGCCCCTCAAGACGCTCGCGACCGTAGGTGGGGTTGGGGAGGACGTCCCGTTCGAGGACCGGCTGCACCACGGAGCGCAGCGCCAGGTAGTCGCGGGCGGTGAGCAGGTGAATGGTCGCGCGCATCATGGAAGCACGCACCGCGCGCCGGTCGGAGATAAGGGCAGACAACTCCTCGTGGCGAAAGCCTTCTACGCGAGTCCACAGGCCGATGTACGGGTCGGCGGGGCTCCTGGGCCTGCATACCGACCAGGTGCTCTATAGCTTCGGCGGCCGACATCTCGTGGCGGCGCAGCAGAAGTTGCCGCCTCAGCAGGGCGCGGTTGAGCGCGCGCCGACCCAGGACCTCGCCCTTCATCGGAACGGGCGGAAGAACTTGCGCACGTCGCCGACGAGCAGATCGGGGACCTCCATGGCCGGGAAGTGGCCGCCCCTATCGAACTCCGACCAGTGCTCGTTGTCGTGGTCGGGGTCCATCATCGCCCGCACGAACGGCTGGGCGGCGAAGAGCGCCCACCCCTGCGGCGCCGTGCTCGGCGCACCCCACTCCGTCGAGTGTGCGGTCTCGTACAGGAAGCGGGCAGCCGAGGCTCCGGTTCTGGTGAACCAGTAGATCGAGACGTTGGTGAGCAGCTGATCGAGATCGACCGCGTCTTCGGGAAGGTCATTCGCTTGATCGGTCCACTCCTTGAAGTTCTCGAAGATCCATGCCAGTTGGCCAACGGGCGAGTCGGTGAGGGAGTAGGCTATGGTCTGGGGACGGTTCGACTGGAGCTTGAGGTATCCCGACCCCTCCTCGCTGATCGCCTTCGTTTCCTCCACGGCCTCCCGGTCGGCTTCCGAGAGGCCGGCGAGCCGCACCGCACCTTCGGGCAGATAGTCGAGCGCACCCATAACAGCGAGTGGATCGGAGTTGGTGTGCACCGCCGCGACGTGCTCGCCGGCGAGGCCGGCGAGCATTCCGACGATCCCCGCGCCGACGTCACCTCCGTGGGCACCGTAGCGTTTGTATCCCAAGCGGTCCATCAGCTCGGCAAACGCCCGGGCGGTGCGGCCCATCTCCCAGCCTGTCTCTCGGACCGGGGTGGAGAACCCGAAGCCCGGGATCGATGGCGCTACCACGTGGAAGGCGTCGGCGGCGACGCCCCCATGGGAAACCGGATCGGTGAGCGGTCCGACGATGCTCAGGAACTCCACCACCGAACTGGGGTATCCGTGGCTTATGATCAGCGGTAGCGCACCAGGCTCGGGCGAGCGGACGTGCAGGAAGTGTATGTTCTGGCCGTCGATGGAGGTGGTGAATTGGGGAAACTCGTTGAGGTTCGCCTCCCACAGGCGCCAATCGTATCCGTTCTGCCAGTACTCGGTCAGCTCCTTCAGGTACCCCAGTGGCACGCCCCGGCTCCATCCGACACCGGGAAGCTCATCAGGCCAGCGTGTGCGGGTCAAGCGTTCGTGCAGATCGTCGAGATCGGCCTGCGGGATGTTCACTTCGAAAGGTTGTATGTTCATCTCGAACTGGTGCCTCCTTCTCTCCTGGTCTCCATCATGGCTTGATCGTATCGCCAAAGGAAGTCAGAATCATTCCTGATTGGCTGCGACTGTCAAGAAACAGGGATCTAGCGTGTGCGCTGTTCATCATGGGTTCTACCCGGAGGGAACGGTGTGATGGACCGCCTCAACGTTGTTGCCGTCCGGGTCGAATACGTAGGCGCCGTAGTAGCCTTCGTGGTACTCGGGTCTCAGCCCCGGCGCGCCGTTATCGCGCCCTCCTGCCTCCAGCGCCGCGGCGTGGAAACGGTTCACGGCCTCCCGGCTAGGAGCGGAGAAAGCGACATGGAACCCGGCGACGGGCCGCTTACTTGCGTAGATGATGAGCCTCCCGCTCTCCCCGCTTCCGAAGGCTATCAGGCCCTCGTGCTCGAACTCCAGGCCGAGGCTCAGGGGAGCCAGGGCCACCTCGTAGAACCGCCTGCTGGCCGGCAGATCCCTCACCCGCAGGGTGACGTGGTCTATCGTCGGCCTGCGGGCGGCGGGCTCTCGAGCCCCTTTGCCCTCCGCCGCGGGCGGTTGGTGGAGCCCGAAGGGGGAGCCCTGATCGTCGCGGCAGAGCGCGAAGCGTCCGAAGGACTCCTCCCGTGGCTCGTCGGTGCGGCTCTCGAGCGTCTCGTCGCCCCCGTGCATCCCACCCGAGATCGTCGGGGTAGAGATCCGGTAGCCGCCAGCGGACGGCCCGGGCTCAATCCGCCAGCCGAACAATCCGCCGTAGAAGGCGCGGGCGGGCGCCGCATCGACGACACCTATCTCAAAAAACGTCAGCTCACCGGTCATGGGCTCTCCTTTCGTAGATGCTTCCGTCTGAGTGCCTGTCCTAAGCGCTAAACTCATCCTACTCGGGAGGAGAGCGATCCTATTGGAGAAAATTGACCCGGATCGCCACCCGTTTCTGACCCTAATCCGGGAGCGGAAGGTGATTGAAGTGATCGCTCCTGCCCGCGAGGTAGGCTGTCGGTGTAACGCCAGAGAAGGCACGGAAGTCGTTTATGAGATGGGCCTGGTCGAAGTAACCGCACCCCAGGGCGACGTCTGCCCACTCCGCCCCCCGCCCGTTCTCGACGAGGTGTAGCACCCGCTGGAAGCGTTGGATGCGGCAGAAGAGCTTGGGCGTCAGCCCGACCTCTTCGTCGAAGACCCGGATGAAGCGCCTCTGGCTGAGGCCGGACCGCCGCGCGACCTCCGAGACCTTCAGCCGTTGGGGAACGCTCTCGAAACGCTCCAGCGCAAAAGCTACGGCAGGATGGCGCCCCGGGAGGCTTGTTGCCCGCGCGACGAGGGTTTGCTCGAGAACACGGAACCTCGCCTCCGCCGTGGCGGCGTCGAGCAAACGATCGCGGAGCTCCGCAGCCTTGGCTCCCCACAACGACTCGAGCGGGACGAGGGCGTCCCGCAACTCCCCGGCAGGTCCGAGGAATGGGAAGGCGCCGCCCGGCTTGAAATGCACGCCTATCGTCGAAGCTTGGCCGGTAGTGTCTATGACGAAGAACCCCGAATGCGCGCCACAGACGAGCGGGCCGCGGAGTTTCCGCGGCCGGTAGGCGCTTCGTCGGTCGTACGCTCGCGTCTCGTCATCGCGAAGGTTGACAACGATCTCCATCGTACCGGTCGGAAGACAGCGTTCCCGCGCGTGCGAGGGATCGAGGCCGTCGTACTGCCAGAACACCTCCACGAAATCCGAGAGCGGCGGCCGGGGTATGTGGGTGCGGCAGACCATATGATCCTTCACAGCCATTCTACGTGAGAACGATCAATCTCCCACCCCGCGTATTGGAGAGGACATATCCGAAGACGTCGTAGGAGCAGGAACCGGAGGCGTCACCACCCTATTATCTCTGTTCTCGCCGAGCTCGATGTACAGTTGGCGGTTGCAGCCGGCCGAGCGGTACCCGTTCGTGTCGATCCAGCGCGTCAGCGCCTGGATGGTCGGCATGACGTCGTCCCTCGCGCCGCGGTGCAAGATCGTGGCCGCCTGCTCGATATCGGGCAGGTCCACAATCACGAAGTCGTGGTCCTCACCGGGATCGGCATCGACCGGAATGGTGGCGTGGACGAGGATCCCGTCGCCATCCATCAGGACGCGGACGCCCCGCTCAGGGCGCTCACTTCGTCCGGGAAGATGCTCACGAAGTCCGAGAGGCGAGTGATGTCAAAGATCTCGACGTAATGGTCGCTTAGGCCGTAGGCCAGAAGGCGACGCTTCGAGGCGCGCGCCTTCGCAAGCAGGTTCCCAATCAGGACGATCCCAGCCGAGTCGATGTAGTCTACCCCCCCGAAGTTGAGTATGATGGCCCCCGGGTCCTTGGCCTCTGCCTCAGCGTAGGCGGCGTTGAGGGCTTCCTGGGCGAAATCGTTGATCTCGCCGCGAAGGTCAAGGACGGTGCCACCCCGCTCCTGGCGCACACTTGCCTCGAGGTGTTTAGCTGGCATCGTCCTCACCTTTCAAGAGCATGACCAGCTCGACGGTGTGATGGTCCGGGTTTCCCGAGACGCGCACCTCGTCGACCATGTTCTTGATCAGGAACAGCCCCCACCCCCGCGGCGTCTGCATGCCCTCCAGCTTTGCCTCCAGGTCTGGCACCTCCGTGGCGTTCGGGCTCGGTGGAGGGCTACCACCCCGGTCGATGATGCGCACCAAGAGGCTCTCCTCAAGGAGCCACACCTGGATCTTGACCGGGACGTCCGGATCATACCTGTTGCCGTGCTCCATGGCGTTCATCGTCGCCTCGGCCACAGCAGTCTTGAGTCTCTCCAGGGTCCTCTGAGGCAACCCCAGCCCGCTCACCGCCCTGGCCACCTCTTCCGTCGCCTGCCGCTCGTTGCCGGGCTCGCTGGGCATGCTCAGCTCGGAGATCATCCGCCGTGCGCCGCTTGTGGGTGCCGTCAAGGTTCCTCCGATCTTTCCCAAGGTCACCAGGGTTATGTCATCCTCCTGCTCCCAGCCCTCCGCAACGAAGGAGTAGAGCTCTTCTAAGAGGAAGTCCACCAGCGAGTGCTCCTCTTCGTCGTGCTCCGCCACGAGCGCCCGCAGCCTAGGGAAGCCGAACATCTCTCCTTGGGGGTCGTGGGCCTCGACCAGCCCGTCGCTGTAGAAGAGGACGCTCTCGCCAGCATCGACCACTACCTCCCTCTCCTCGTAGCTCATCCCCGGCATTAGCCCCAAGGGCATCCCTCTGGCTCTCAGTTCCTCGGCGTCACCGTTACGGTGTAGGTAAGGCAAGTCGTGGCCGGCGTTGGCGTAGGTGAAGGTGTCGCTAGAGGGGTCGAGGACGCCATAGAAGCAGGTGACGAACATGTTGGGAGGAATGTCAGGATAAAGGATCTCATTGGCCTCCTCCAACACCTGTCCCGGTGCGATATCCCCTCCTTGGGCGACGGTCCGAAGCACGCTGCGCGTGTTGGCCATCACCATGGCCGCAGGGATCCCCTTGCCGGAGGCGTCCCCGACTACGAGCCCCAGTCGGCCGTCCTCTATCTCTAGGAAGTCGTAGAAGTCGCCGCTCACCTCTCGGGCGGGCCGGTAGTAGGCCGCAATCTGATAACTCCCGAGCTCGGGTGCCGATTTCGGCAGAAGGGCGTGCTGGATCAGGCGAGCAACCCGCAGCTCCTGTTCGATGCGCTCTCGTTCCTGGGCCTCCTGCTGCTGCTTGGCCATGGCGCTCTTGAGTTGCTCGGTTCGCTCTGCAACCCTCTTTTCGAGGTCC
>DASTKM010000339.1:0-4221 GCA_035715885.1 Rubrobacter sp. | reverse complement strand
ATAGGTCAACTCCTTCTGCAGACGATCGAGGGTGGCGAGCCAGCGTGGATCTGTGGGACCGACGAACTCGACCACGGGCATGAGCAGCAGCGAGGCGTCCAGAGCCTCGGAGCCGTAGTGCCTGACGAAGCTTTCCTTCTTAGTATTCCAGCCCCTGCTCATGACCTCTTCGTAGATAGCATCCCGTTGGCCGATCCAGACTTCCTCGTCAGCGGGTAGTCCCCTCTGATGCGCCAATCGTATCCCTCGATCGAGCGCTACCCAACTCAACACCTTCGACGATACGAAGTGTTCGCGAGGGCTTTGAAGGTCCCACATCCCCGCGTCCGGCTGGTGCCAGTTCTTGCTGAGCCAACCAAGGAGGCTTCGCAGGCTCTGCCAGTCTTCGTAATCCAGGGGCGCACCGTATTTGTTGTACAAGTAGGCCGCGTCCAGGACGGCGCCGTAGAGATCGAGCTGTAATTGGTCGTAGTTCCCATTACCTAACCGTACCGGGCTAGAGCCACGATAGCCGGAGAGGTGGTGCAACTCTACCTCATCTATTACAGTCCTCCCGTCTATGCCGTAGATCGGCTGGAGCAGACCGTCAGAGCCATGAGAGCGCTCTTGGAGCCAGTCCATAAATTTGTGCGCCTCGTCCCTAAAGCCGATACGGATGAGTACGAACATTGCGAAGGCAGCGTCCCTGAGCCAGGTGTAGCGGTAGTCCCAGTTGTACGCACTCTCCATAATCTGCGGAAGCGCCATTGTGGGGGCCGCAACAAGTGCTCCGGTGGGGTCGTAGATCATGAGTTTGAGGGCCAGGGCAGATCTGTTCACTATGTCGCGCCAACGGCCGCTGTAGGTGCTCCTGGAGATCCACCGCCGCCAGTAGTTCAGCGTACTTTGCAGCAACTCCTGACACTCAACTCGATTGGGTGCCTCCCTGGGCTCCTCGCCTTCGTCGAGCTGCTGGAGGGCGAAACTAGCACTCTCGCCCTCCTTCAACTCAAATCGCGCGACAGTACTATGGCGCGGGCCCTCTTCGAGTGGCACCACACTAGCAAGATTCAAGGCCATGCCCGCCCCCCTGAAGATCACCCCGCTCCTGAGGAATTCGATGGTGTGATCTTGGCGAGCGTAGTCGAAGGCCGGGCGACAATCGATATCGATTGGTACCTTACCCCTTATGACCCGGACGTCGCGGATCAGGTCGTGGCGTGGTTCACGATCATCCCCAATGGGCATGAAGTCCAGTACCTCGGCGACGCCCTCGGGAGCGCTGAAGCGGGTAAGGAGAACATTGGTACCAGGCAGGTAGAGCTGCTGACTGCGAGTGTACTGTGCAGGACGGAGACTGAAGTGGCCACCCCTCTCGTCATCCAGGATAGAAGCGAAGACACTGGGAGAGTCGAAAGCGGGCAGGCAAAGCCAATCTATAGTCCCGTCCGTGCCGACCAGAGCAGCAGTGTGAAGATCACCTATGATCCCGTGATCTTCAATAGGGAGGTAGCCCATGTACATTCCCGTAGTAGTGGACCGGCTGCTTGGCGTGCATTTTGCCCTACAAGACCGTGAACGGTAAAGGCCATCGTCAGGTTCAAGACCGTTTCGACGCTTCTCGTACGCGTCCCGATCGTCCCTTATCATTTCCGCCTCTCCTAAGGGAGGGTGTTGCGGAGCAGTAAAATAGCTTCGGACGACTATCGGGCTCCTCACAACCTACAACGGCGGGTGTATCGGCTTGTAAGTCTACGATCCCTCGTTTACATGCGGACCCAGGAGCGACAGGTCAGCCGGTCCAAGACGGTCGGAGGCGGTCTTGGCCTGGTGCCAGAACGGGTAGATCAACGGCAGCGCGCTCACCTCGTCCAGGCGTAGGCGCTCCTCTTCGGAGAGCTCCAGCTCGGCGCCACGGAGGTTATCGGCCAGCTGTTCGTCGGTACGAGCGCCCACTATCACAGAGGCCACACCCGCTCGTCCGAGCAGCCATGCGAGGGCTACCTGAGCCGCGGATACACCTCGACCGTCCGCTATCTCGACGAGCACGTCTACGATGTCGTAGAGCCTGTCGGTGTCGTAGACGGGAGGCTCGTCCCAGCCCTCCACGTGTCTCCCCTCCGAGGCGTCCCTGTCGCGCCGGTACTTGCCCGACAGCAGGCCACCGGCCAGCGGGCTCCACACGAGGATGGGACACTCCTGGTCTATGGCGAGCGGCACCAACTCGTACTCGGCCTCCCTGGCCTGCAGCGTGTAGTGGATCTGCTGGCTGACGTAGCGCTGCAGCCCGAGCCTCTCGGAGGTGCCGAGCGCCTTCATCAGCTGCCAGCCCGAGTAGTTGGAGGAGCCCACGTAGCGTACCTTGCCGCTCTTCACGAGGGTGTCCAGCGCCTCGAGGGTTTCCTCGAGTGGGGTGAGGCCGTCCCACTCGTGGACCTGGTAGAGGTCGATGTAGTCGGTAGCGAGTCTCCTGAGGCTTTCCTCACACTCACGGATTATGTGGTAGCGCGAGAGACCAGTGTCGTTCGGGCCATCTCCCACGGACATGCGGACCTTCGTCGCGAGGATTAGGTCGTCACGCCGGCCGGAGATCGCCTCCCCCAGTATCTCCTCGGACTCGCCTGAGGAGTAGATGTTTGCCGTATCGAAGAGGTTGACCCCGGCGTCCAGGCACATGTCCACCTGCCTCCTTGCCCCGGCGACGTCCGTTGCGCCGACCTTGCTGAATCCCCCCTGTCCGCCGAACGTCATCGTGCCGAGGGTCAAGGTGGAGACGAACAAACCCGAGCGTCCGAGGCGGCGATACTCCATAGAATCCTCCCTACCTGGTGGAACAATCGAGATACATGCCAGCCTAGCATAAGGAGCACTCCATTGTGGTGTCGTGGACCGCCTTTCACAGACTCCACCGCCTTCTCCGCGGCGATCCGAATCTCGACATCATACAAAGCCACCGTAACTGCCCTTCAAGTGGCGGAAGCATTCAGGGAGGAAGAAGGTATGCTGCATGCTCCAGGGGTCCTCGAAACAACTCCTCGCGCGTATACTGATAGTCCCCGACTGGCTCCTACAGGAGGGGTTGCTGCTGAACCTGATTGGCCTGCTCAGGACTGGCCGCGCTGGTAAGCACCAACTACAAGGATATCTCTACTCGATCCTAGATTGCAGTGGCCCACCCAAGCAGGGATAGAACACGCGCTAATCACCGGTGTACATCGGGTTCGAGCAAGCGCCCGCACAGTTGCTCGCTCAAGGTCCAAAGCCTATCCCTGGCCTGTGGATCGTAGGCCTGCCGGTTTGCGCGTGCCTCCCGCTTCCCGTCGAAGTAGCTGCCCGTGATCCTATCGACTTCCGGTGAGACGGCCAAGCGAACGACGGCCTCCGTCCCCTCTCCGACCGTGCTCATGATGTAGCCGAAGGTGCCCTGGACCATCTTGGTATCCATCAGGGAAGCCGGGTGCAGGGCGTTAACGGTCACCCCGGTGCCCCGCAGCTGCTCGGCCAGTCCGAAGGTGAACATGACCTGGGCTAGTTTGCTCTGTGAGTAGGCTTTCATGGCATCGTAGCCCCGCTCCAGCATGAGATTCGAGAAGTCAAGTGGGCTTTGCCCTGCAGAAGCGACATTGACTATCCGGGACGGAGCCGAATCCTTCAGTAGTGGCAGGAGCAATCTCGTGAGCAAGAAGTGAGAGAGGTAGTTGACTTGGAAGGTGAGCTCGTAGCCGTCCTCGCTCTCCTTACGCTCTCGGGCGATCATGCCAGCGTTGTTGACGAGGACGTCCAGACGATCCTCGCCCGAGAGGATACGTTTCGCCAGGTTGCGCACTGCGTCGAGCGAGGAGAGGTCCGCCAGGTAGGAGTTTGCCTTCTCGCTGCCCGTTTGACTCCTCAACGCCTCAAGCGTAGCTTCGAGGCGTTCCGGGCTGCGGCCGTGCAGCAGCACCGTAGCGCCCATCGCCGCGAGCTCTTGTGCGACGCGCCTGCCCAGGCCGTCGGTGGCACCCGTTACTAGTATCGTCGCTTCTGCCGCGTCAGTCATGGTCATTCCTTTCACTCCATGGCTTCACAGTTTGCCTGGTGCACAGAGTCAATCCTAGGGCACAGACCAAGAGATGCCACGCCAGTTCAGGAAGTCCGCCCTGCGTAGTGCTCCTTCTGAACCACAGCATCTAACGCTCGAGCCAGCGAACGGCAGACCTCCCCAGCAACCGAACGCCCCAGCGGCACGTCCGGGCGTGGTTG
>DASTKM010000338.1:0-3157 GCA_035715885.1 Rubrobacter sp. | reverse complement strand
TTCTTCCCGAGGAGTTCTTCCTGAGAGTAGCCGAGCATCCGCACTATGGCCGGGCTCTGGTAGCGGACTATGCCGGTGATCTCCATCACCGTGACGAGGTCCGAAGAGTTCTGGGTAAGGGCCCTGTAGCGTTCCTCGCTGTAGCGCACCCTGGAGATGAGGCGAGCCCGGCTGATGGCCAGGTCCACATGCTCGGACACGGCGACCATCACCCTCAGGTCGTTCTCCGTCAGCTTCACCCCGTCCACGCTCTCCACGAAGAGGAAGCCGACAGCCTCGCCCTCATCGAAGAACGGGATGCAGATCTCGGAGGTCACATCCTCTATGAAGCCCAGGAAGTCAGGGTCGCCGCTCACGTCTTCCACCAGCAAGGGCCGCCCGGCGCGTATGGCTCGCGCGCAGACGCCTTTCGTCAGGGGGATCCGCCCGAGCGCCTCGTGGTACCCGGACTGGTGCTGGAGCACCAGTTCCCCGCCTTCCAGCAGGTAGGCGCTAAGCCTAGTGTTGCCGTAGGTCTCGGCTACGGCTTCAACCGCTCTAGATAGTACGCCAGGCACCTCCAGCTCGCGCGCTAGGGCCTTGCGAACCCTATGGAAGAGAGCCAGTTCCCTCGCCTGGCTGCGAAGCTTCTCCTCGGCCTCTCTGCGCTTCGTGACGTCGCTCACCGTGATCGCCACGCCCCTGACAGCAGGGCCCCGTCGAGAGCGACGACCTTCATGATCTCCGAAGAGTTCTCCACGACCCAGCGCAAACACCGGGCGTCTTCCTGGGACGGGCCGTACGTATGCTCGGGCTCGTCTTCGCCGTCAGGGTCACCGTTCGGTAGGTTGTTCTCATCTGGCTCTGGAGGCTCCACCACTACAGTGTTTCCGGCACTGACGATGACTGCACCAAGAGTATACCGGAGGCGGATGTTAGTCGGCCATGGGTACCGCCAACGAGGTCCCCGGTGCCGAGGCGTACATCCCGGTAGCGAGGGGCTACGTGGTTCTGAGCTGCAGCGACCCTAGCCTCACTCCGGCTCGAATTCTCAAGACGGGACCATCCTCGCTCAGGGCGCCTTCAGTCGAGAAGGCGCCATCCCTTTTGGTGAAGCCGTCGCCCACATCCACGCTGCCCAGGGTAGTCTCGATGACCACACTCGCCGCAGTGGAGGAGGGAACGGACAACTCCACCGCTGAGAGTCCCGTTTCTATACTCACCTCGGCGTTCCGCGAGAGAACACCACCGAAATCGAGCTCGTAGCTGGCCGCCCCTCCGGAGAGGCGCATCTCGGAGAAGTTGGCGTTGGCGAGGTTCTCCAGCTCTATTCCGGCGGCCCCGCTGGAGATCTCCAGCAACTCCATGGGCTCGGGGTTGGCTACTGGAAAGCCGAGCTCTAGCTTGCCAGCGCCCTGCCTAACCATCAACCGGCTCAAGGGTATGCCCCCCAGGTCCAGATCGAAGTCGCTGGCGCCGGTTTCGATCGTCAGGGAGAAAGGCCGCATCTTGCCTAACTCGACTTCGTATCGGGGTACGCCTCCGAAGACGGCCGGGATCCGTTCGAAGGAGGGCTCCGCTTCGGTGATCGTAACGCGAGCCTCTTCTTCGACGATCCTGAGGGGTCTTCTATCGGTCGGGTCGGTGTAGGTTCCTGCGACCCATACCTCACCCTCGCCTGGCCTGGCAGTAAATCGGCAGGCGCCGAGGGCTATGCGCAAGTGCGGGTCGCCCACAGACGGGTATGCAACCTGTATCGGCGTCACTCCCATGCGAATCCTCCTTCTCTTCGGCTTCATGAACGTAGGGGAACAGAGGCGACCTCAGACTAACTTCAGGTTGATCTCTCCGACGCCACCCTGGACATCGACATCCACGGTGACGTCGGAGCTGCCGTAGGAATCGTTCACGTACGAGTCTCCCTCCCTCTGGAGTCCCTCGGCGTTGATCTTGCCCAGGCCGCCCTCGGCCCTCGCCCTCACGCCCACCTCGCTGGGCAACAGCACCGTTGCCTGGCCAACCCCGCCCTGTATGCTGGCGTCGAAATCCTGTTCATAATCCCCAGTGAGGTCCACCGTGGTCCTCCCTGCCCCTATCTCGAGGTTTAGCCCCGTCAACGCGAGGCTATCCAGGTCGAGATCGCTCTCCCCAGCGCCCATCTGTACACGGAGATCGATCGGCACCTCGTCGTTGAAGCGCAGATTCCACTCGTTGCGAGCATCGCCGCCGAGGCGAACGCCTCCGCCGCTCCCTTGCTTGACGCTCAGCTCGCCCGCCTCGCCGGCTACCTCGTAGTTCACCCTGGGCTTCCAGTCGGCTACGTTGTAGGAGAAGTCGGCCTCCATCAGCGCATCGGCTGCGCCGACAACCTGTAGCTCACCGGCTCCCATCTTGAGGTTGGCGCGTACGGACTGTGCGTTCTCCGGCTGGATCGTGCGCGACTCGTGCCGCATCTCTCCGACCTCTTGCGATTGGCAAGCCTCTCCGAATAGCACCGTAGCCACCGCGGCGACCAACAGGAGTACGAAGCGCTTTATCCGATCTGCTTTGCTCACAAGGACACCGTCCGGCTTAACCGACAGGGCAATCCTCAAAGACGGTTCTCGCACTTTCTCTCTCCTTCCGTCTCGTCCATCCGGGGTCTCAATTGTCTGGACCGAACCCGGTCGCAGCGGCCTGCGGCAATCCCAGGTTCGCGCGCCTTGGCGGGCACGCAGCGTAGCGCAGCCTGGTCTACGATCTGTCCCGATAGGACGGCTTCGCCGTTCTCCATGTTATAGATCTCCAACCCGTCAATCCACTCTGGCCGGCCCCCGAGGTGTCCTTTCATCCGCATTTCGCAGATGCTCACTTTCTCTCCGTCCATCGGCTCGTATGCCGTTTCCTTAACCGATGCGCCCCGACGTTCGCTGCTTCTGGATCAGGATCGGTCGCCGATCCATGGCCCTGCGCATCGGTTTGGACCCTGAACGAGTGGCTCTCTTGTTTCCGAGGGTCTCCCGTATGTAATTCATGATAATGGGCAGGTGTTCATAAAGAGGGCTGTGACGGGGATGAGACTGCGGGCTTGTTCGCCTCCTGTCTCTTACGCCGGTAGGCCAGTACTTCCGTAACGACTATCCGCATGATCTCGACCACAGGAATGGCCAGCAACGCGCCGGGAATGCCCAGCAACAAC
>DASTKM010000337.1:0-7702 GCA_035715885.1 Rubrobacter sp. | reverse complement strand
CGGTCAGCAGCAGCGGGTCGCGCTCGCGCGGGCTTTGATCCTCAACCCATCCGTTCTGCTTCTGGACGAGCCGCTCGGCGCCCTCGACGCCAAGCTCAGGAAAGCACTCCAGATCGAGCTGAAGGCCCTGCAGGAGCAAGTAGGGGTCACCTTCGTCTACGTTACGCACGACCAGGAAGAGGCCCTCACCATGGCCGACCGCCTGGCTGTGATGAACGAGGGCCGGATCGAACAGGTCGGCTCACCACGCGAAGTCTACGAAGAACCGGCGTCCGCCTACGTCGCCGACTTCCTCGGCGTCTCGAACATGCTGGACGCGCAGGCCATCGGTACGGATTCTGACGGCAGGTGCCGGGTCAGGGTCGGGGACTCCGAGCTGTTCGCCTCCCGCGGCCACACCTCGGCCAGGGGACCCGTCAAGGTGGTCGTGCGTCCCGAGCGCGTGCGCGTGGAGGCCCCAGGAGAGACCGGCGAGAACCGATTGCCGGGGAAGATCGAACGCGTCGTCTACGCCGGCGCCATCTCCCAACTCGTGGTCACCCTCAACAGCGGAACCCCGATCCGATGCATGCTGGCCAACGACGGGGCAGGATCGTCCTTCGACCGGGGGACACTAGTGTCGCTGTACCTACCATGCGAAGCCCTGCGCGTCCTACGCACCGAAACCACCGCGCCGAACGAGGAGAAACAAGCTATCAGCAGTCAGCTTTCAGCGGTCAGCTCGAAGAAATCCTGAAGCCTGTTGCCTGAAGCCGCGGTTCGTATGTGGGCGGTTCGCGAACCGCCCCTACAGATCCAACCTGGCAAAGTCTTCCACCGCGGAGCCTTCTGCGCCTTCCCTTTTGCTGGAACGGCGCATCACCAGGATGGCGATCGTGATAGCCAGCATGGAGGCGAAGAGGAGTATGCTCGCCAGGGCGTTCAGCGCCGGGCTTGGGGCCGCCCGCGCGGCGCTGTAGAGCTTGACCGGGATCGTAGCCGACGACTGGTCTCCCATCAAGAACGCGGTTATCACGAAGTCGTCTATGGAGATGGCGAAGGCGATCATGAGGCTGGCCCAGATGGCCGGGGTGAGCATCGGCAGCAGCACCATCCTCATCGCCTGCCACTGCGACGCCCCCAGATCCATGGCCGCCTCTTCGTACTCTCTTCCGACCGCGAACAGGCGGCCGCGCACGATTATCACTACGTAGGAGACCGTGAAGGTCACGTGCCCGAGTAGTTGGGCCTGGGTCCCTAGCTGTATGAAGCCGAAGAGGTAGACGAAAACCAGGAACAGCGCCACGCCCATCACGATCTCCGGGGTGACGAGCGGGAAGAGCATCAGGAAGTTGGCCGGGCGCGAACCCCACCCGCTCCACCGCGCCAGTCCTATGGCGAGCGCGACCCCAAGAGGCGTGGCGATCAGCATGGTCAGCCCAGCGAGCTTGAGGCTCTGAAGCAGCGCGTCGCGCAACGACGGGTCGTGCAAGACGGAGAGGTCTGGGTCCTGATAGTACCAGCGGAGCGAGAAGCCCTGCCAGGTACTGCGAGAGCGTCCCGCGTTGAACCCGAACAGCACGGCGATTGCCACGGGGACGAGCGACCAGAGCACGTAGGTCCAGGTAAAGAGCACCAGGAAGCGTGGTTTGCCCCAGGGATTCGACCACCACGTCTGCAGGCGCGCAAGGAGCGCCTTGCCGCTGGTAGTGTTTGCCTGTGCGCTCACGTCCGGGCCTCTCTCGTCGCCCGTGCCACGCTGTAGAGGTAGTAGGTCATAAGTAGGCCGACGAACACCATCAGCACGATGGTCAGGGCGGCGCCCGTGCTACCCCCGGCGCTGGCGTTTATGTTCTGCTCGATCAGCTTGGCGATCATGTTCGTCTTCGGGGATCCTGACAGCAACGTCGCCGTGTAGTAGTCGCCGAACATCGGCAGCATGATGATCACGCACCCCGCGAGGACCCCCTGCGAAGAGAGCGGCAACGTGACGCGAAAGAAAGCCTGTGCCGGGCTTGCCCCGAGGTCCCTCGCCGCTTCTATGACGCGCTGGTCGATCCTATCGAGTGCGGCGAATAGCGGCAGGATCAGAAAAGGCACGTAGCCGTAGACGAGGCCTAGTATGACGGTTTCGTGTTTGCCTACAAGCCACTCCCGCGGCGCGTCGAGGGTGCCGACGAACATTAGTATCTGGTTTACGTAGCCGTCCGTAGTGAGCAAGTTCACCCAGGCCAGCATCCGCATCAGGTAGTTGATCCAGAACGGGGCGATGACGAGCATCAAGAGCAGAACCCGGTAGCGGCCGGCGTGGCGGGCGAGATAGTAGGCTACAGGGTAGCCGATCAGCAGACTGAGGGCGGTGGCCACTGCGACGTAGAGGAGCGTGCGCAAGAAAACCACACCGAGCTGGCCGGTGAACAGCTCACCGAGGACTTCCCGAAACGTCGACGGGTCCCACCTGAGCGGGTTCCAGACGGGCAGCGAATCCCCGAAGATGGGATCCGTGACGCCCATGGCCATCGCGAGGACCGCGTAGAGGGGCGTAACGAAGAGGACCAGCAGCCAGACTACGCCGGGCAGGGCGAAGGAGGGCCACAAAAGGCGTCTCTCGCCGACCATCCCTCTTTCGTCGTCGGCCTTGCTCACGGTCCTCTAGCCGCCCTGCTGGACCCGCGACCATGCCTGGAGCCATCGCTCATCCTCCTCGGGCGTCAGCTGCTGGGGTGTCTGGCCAGTCTCGAAGTCGCTTTGCACGATGACCGTCGTTTCGAGGTTCTTGACGATAGTCCCGTCCTCGACGAGCTTGTTCGGCTCTAGCGTGTTTATGGGCGGCTGGTAGCCGTTCCAGCCGAAGTTCTTGATCGCCACCTTGTCGTCGAGCATGTAGTTGAGGAACATGTGGGCCAGGACCGGGTTCTCCGCGTCTTTGAGTACGGCGAAATTATCGTTGGACACGTAGCCTCCCGCCCCGCCTTGCGCCTTCGGGGGCCACACGTAGCGCAGAACCGAAGGGTCGTCACCCTTTGGCATGTAGTAGGGCGCGTAGACCATGTCGCCTGACCATGCATGGTGGATGCCAAAGACGCCTTCCGGCAGCTTGGAGTATGCACCGTCGATGGTGTACCGGATGTCTACCAGGTCCGTCAGCTCGATAAGGTTGTTCTGGGCAGCCTTCAGATCGTCCGGGTTGGCACCATTGATGTCGGTGATGCCGTCCCTGTACAACCCGACCCCTATTGTCTCCCTATAGTCGTCGTACAGCCCCGCTATTTCCTTGTACTCCGGATCCCAGAACGCCTCCCAGGGGTTTTCCATGGCCGCCACGTCGGCGGCGACCTTATCTGTTCGCCAGCCGATCCCGGTCAGGTAGACGGTGTAGGGGACCGTGTAACGCGACCCTTTGTCGTAGTATGGGCTCGCCAGCATCGGCCAGACGTTCTTCTTCAGGTTCGGCAGGTAGTCGTGGTTCAAGGGTTGCAGCAACTTCCCCGCCACGAACTTCGGGATGATCTCGGCCGTGGGGACGAAGACGTCGAAGCTGACCTTGCCAGTTCTCAGTTTCCGGGTGGCCTCCTCTAAGTTGTAGAAAGTCGTGAGCTCGACCTGGACACCGAACTCCTTCTCGAAGTCCTTGAGCACGCGCGTATAGATGTAGTCCGCCCAGTTGTACAGGCGCAACGGCCCCTTTTCGGGCTCCAGCCCAGACTCGATCATCGGGTTGTCGTCGAAAAGGGGCTGCTTGACAGGGTCTTCCCTGGTGCCGATGACCACGCGCGAAGCCGACGACGAGGAGCCGCCCCCCGGACCGCAACCAACAAGGAGTCCGCCCGCCGCAGCCGTCCCCGCCATCAGCCTCAGCGCCTCGCGACGCGACATGCGCCGCCGCCAGGGAGATCTTTCCCTCGGGTGGAATGCCACCTCTATCAACCTCCTTTTGGGGCGTCCGGCCCAGACAGCCCCGTCCCTACCCCTCGGCCGCGAGCTCCTCCTCGGCCTCTCTTTCCTCACCACCCCGCTTTGACGCGTCAGGCTCGAATCCCAACTCCCCGGCCGCCGCGTCCAGACACATCTCGTAGACCAGTTCTCCGTTCACCGCAGGGTCGCCGAACAATACCTGGAGCGCGAGGCCGTCCATTAGCGCGGAGAGGTAAGTCGCGAAGCGCTCGGGGTCGCACGGCCCGAACTCGCCGGACCGCTGGCCCTCCCTTACCACCTCAGCTATGGTGTTGCGCCAGCGGCGCTCCAGCGCCTCGCGCTTGCGGGCCGCCTCGTCGTTGCGTAAGGCCCGCGACCACAACTCGACCCACAGCGTCCAGTACTCGTCGGCCTCGCGCCTAACTACAGGCGGACACGCCAGCTCTATCAACCGCACCATACGCTCCGATGCACCCTCGATGCCCGTCAGCTCCCTGAAAGCCTCTATGTAGAAAAGGTCCTCCGCGTAAGCGAGTGCCTCGGTCAGAAGCTTCTCCTTGGACCCGAAGTAGTACACCACCAGCGCCGGACTCAAGCCCGCCCTGTCCGCCACGTCGGCTATGCGCGTGTCACACAGACCCCGATCCGCGATCACCTCCATGGCCGCCTCCAGCATCTGCGTGCGGCGCTTCTGCGTCAACTTGGGCCTCGCTCCCATCACCCTCCCACACTCTACATCTGAACTTGTGAACGACTATTTAATTTACAACGATAGCACAAGCCCCCACTCCAGTCCACAATAGTCCGTGATCCGTGATCGAAAAGAATCATCTTGCCACCGCGAACGCGGGATGCTACATTGAATGATGGTTTAGTATTGATCGCAGGCTTGCGGAAGGAGAGGGTGATGAGCGGCCGTTACGAGGCCATAGTCATCGGCGGGGGGCACAACGGGTTGGCCGCGGGGGCTTATCTGGCCCACGACGGGTTGAGGACGGTGGTGCTCGAGGCCCGTCACAAGGTCGGTGGGGCGGCCACCACCGACGCGCCCTGGGAGGAAGCCCCTGAGTTCAACGTCACCACGTACTCGTACGTGATGAGCCTGATGCCCCGGCGCGTCATCGACGAGTTGCGCCTGGAGCATCACGGGTACAAGGTCTATCCGATGGGACCTTCTTACTACGCGTTCCCTGATGGGCGGTCCCTGACCATGACAGGGGTAGACGCCAAGAAAGACTACGAGGCGCTCGCGCGGTTCTCGCGCAAGGACGCGGAGGCGTACGGGGAGTGGCGGAAGTGGCTTGGAGAGCTGGCGGCGATCATGGAGCCCTTGCTGCTGACGACGCCGCCCAGGATAGGGTCCAGGCATCCCCTTGACATCCTGGATCAGCTGAAGCTGGCGTGGCGGATGAGGGGTCTTGACGTGGCGCGGGTGGGGGAGCTCACCAGGCTCATGACGATGAGCGCCTGGGATCTGCTCGACGACTGGTTCGAGTCGCCGCAGATAAAGGGTGCGATGGCGGTGGACGGCATCATCGGGACGTGGGCCGGTCCTGCGACCCCTGGGACGGCGTACGTGTTGATGCACCACGAGATCGGGGACGCAGGCCTCGGCCTCAGCTCCTGGGGATATCCGAGGGGAGGTATGGGGGCCGTCTCCGACGCCCTCAGGAGTTCGGCGGAGGAGTTCGGCGCGGAGGTAAGGACCAACGCGCCAGTCGAGCGTATTTTGCAAAGGGACGGGCGTGTAAGGGGCGTAGTGCTCGAGGGTGGTGAGGAGCTGGAGGCCGACGTCGTTGTGGCGGCCACGCACCCGAGGATCACGTTCCTCGAGCAGCTCAGAAGGGAAGACTTGCCCGATGACTTCGTCGGCAACATCGAGCGGTGGAACTCCCGCAGCGGGGTCGTAAAGATCAACCTCGCCCTCTCGGAGCTACCAGACTTCAGCGCCGACCCTGGCCCGGGAGACCACCTTGGCGGGGCCATAGAGCTTGCCCACTCCATCGACTATATCGAGGAGGCTTTCCAGCACGCGCGGCGCGGGGAACCGGCGCGCAGACCTTTCTCCGACGGCGTCATACCCACGGTGTTCGACCGCACGCTCTGCCCCGAGGGGTACCACATAATGTCGCTCTTTACGCAGTGGGTCCCGCACGAATGGTCGGAGGAGCCCCACAGGGAAGAGCTCGAGGCGTACGCGGACCGTGTGATCGACGGCTACAGCGAACTGGCGCCGAACCTGAAGAGCGCCATCCTACATCGCCAGGTGCTCGGGCCCTATGACATGGAGCAGGATATCGGGCTCATCGGGGGCAACATCTTCCACGGCGAGCTCTCGGCCGAGCAGCTCTTCCACATGCGGCCGGCCCCAGGCTACGCAGACTACCGGACCCCCATCAGGGGCCTCTACCAGGCCTCCTCAGCCACGCACGCCGGTGGTGGCGTCTGCGCCATCCCGGCTTACAACTGCGTGCGGGAGATCCGGCGCGACCGGCGCAGGGAGCGCATGAAGGAACGCCTGACCCTGCGCAACCGCGGATAACACGGTGGCGGCGAACGAGGCCCTGCGCGCCATGCTGGAGGCGCGTTCGGTCGCTGTGGTCGGCGCGAGCCCAAGGTTCGAAACGCCGGGCAACTACATGATGAAACAGCTCATCATCGGCGGCTTCTCCGGTGAGGTGGCTGCGGTCAACCCCAAGTACGACGAGGTGGAGGGCGTCGCCTGTTTCGCGGGGCTCGACGAGCTGCCTTTCGTTCCCGATCTGGTGCTACTTGGTGTCGGCAACAGGCGGCTCGAGGAGCAGATGGAGGAGGCTGCCCGCTGCGGCGCGCGGGGCGTCGTCGTGTTCGCCAGCGCGCTCGAGAACCCGCCCGGCGACCCTCCGCTCACCGAGCGTCTCAGGAGCATCGCGGCAGAGGCTGGTATGGTCGTCTGCGGCGCCAACTGCATGGGGTTTGCGGACGTCGAGCGCGGGCTGCGCGCCCTGGCCTTCGAGGAGCGCGCGGATCTGGAACCAGGGAACGTGGCCTGGATCTCCCACTCCGGCTCCGCCTTCTCGGCGCTGCTGCATGCGGAAAGGGGCATACGCTTCAACCTCGCCGTCTCCACGGGCCAGGAGTTGACGACCACCATGGCCGACTACATGCTCTACGCTCTCGAACGTGAGTCGACACGGGTGATCTCGTTGTTCCTGGAGACAGTCAGGGACCCGGAGAGATTCAAGCTTGCGCTGGCGACCGCCGCCCAGCGCGACGTGCCTGTCGTGGCGCTGAAGGTCGGTAGGACGCACACCTCCAGCCGGCTGGTCACGGCCCACTCCGGCGCGCTGGCCGGGGACGATGCCGCCTACGAAGCCCTGTTCGACGCGTACGGTGTGGCCCGAGTCGGGACACTCAACGAGATGGCCGACCTGGTAGAGCTCCTCGGGGCAGGTCGCCGCGCCGCGCCAGGAGGCCTGGCCGCCATCCTCGATTCTGGTGGAGAGCGGGCGCACCTGGTCGACGCCGCGGCTGACCTCGAAGTCCCCCTCGCCAGGCCTTCCGAAGAGACCCTCAGCGACGTCGCCGCGCGGCTGGAGCCGGGCCTGCCGGCCGTCAACCCACTTGACGCCTGGGGTACGGACAAAGATCCCTACAATATCTTTGTGGACTGCTCCAGGCATCTGGCCGATGACCCCGACACGGGGGCGTTCGCCTATGTTGTGGACCTGCACAGCGACCGCGCCGAGCGGGGTCACGCCTGGGCCGCCCAGCGGGTCTGGGCCTCGACCGACAAACCGTTCGCGGTGGTCTGTGGCGTAACGAGCGC